>NZ_JBBOWW010000003.1:0-40218 GCF_038007265.1 Cytobacillus sp. FSL R5-0569 | reverse complement strand
TGGAACGCTTCTTTCCTGAAACAGAAGAAGAAACCACGCTTTCTATGGAATATCGAATAAAAGACATTAATATTTACCCGTCAGTTGAAAAAGAAAGTGCTTTAGTGGTATTTGAAGGTTCAACCGTTAATTTAAATAATGGTCAAAGAGAAGATAACCGCATTACTGTAGAAGCATTCTTACAAAATGAAGGGGAAAAATGGATTGTTAATGATTTTAAGCAGATACATGCAGAAATGTTAGGTTCTTAACTAGGAGGGGTTTAAATTGAAATTATAAACCATTCACCTTTCCAAAAGAAATTAATTTCGCCTCAGAGCCAATCTGAAGCGTAGTTAATTTCTTTTTTTGCGTAGCTGAAGCATGAACTATTCTTTTTTGCTCAACCAATTATTAATGGCTACTTTTACATTGGTGGTACTGTCTTTTACCTCTTCAAAAATCATGGATAAAAGAGTAAACCAAGATATTTCTTCGTTGTATGGATTATTCTTATTTACATACTTCATGACTTGTTTTAATTCATCCATGCGTGATTGATCGAGTTGTTCATGTAAGAATAATTTGACCATGGCATTCAATAAATTCACATTCTGCACGCTTGCGTCTAGTAATAAAGCGGTTGCTTTTGATGGCGTGACGTCTAAGGCATCTGACAGCTGGCGAATATCTTCATATGTCCACTGGGTGAATCGAACCGAGACCCTTTCGTTTTTAGGTGATTGATACTTTCTTTGTAGCGATTCCCTTTCGAGTTGTCCAAAGAAGGTTGTATTGGAAAATCGGTAATCCCTTCTGAAATATTGAGACAAGTATTCCATGACTTTTCTCGACTGCAATCCTTTTTCGCAAAGTATTTCTACAATATCTTTTACTGGTTGATTAGTGATATAAGACAATCGGTAAAGACAATTTTTTAATTCAATGGAAATGGTTGGTTTGATTTCTCTTTTTTTATCTGAACGAGTTTTTCTTTTCTTTTTCTCCTCTTCTTTCAACAAAACAATCCCCTCATTTCGTCAGTTTGCTTTAAGACAGTGTCATAGTGTCTTAGATTTAATTTATGTATATGAGAGATAGAGAGGGGGTATGTTTAAAAAGATTCATTGTTGACCAAACTTTTGATAAAAGAGATTTGGGGAGGAAAAACCGAATGAAATTGACCAAAAAAGAAGCGGAAGAGTTAGCAAAAAGATTACATGAGCATAGCAAAAAATACAGCATTCCTTTGAAAACGAAGAAAGCGAAAAAAGCAAAATAAGCAGAAATATTTCGTTAATGACCGCCACCTTAAGGTGGTTTTTTTCTTAAGGGGTAGCGTCAGGAAAATGCGGATTTACAACGATAAGGAAATTCCAATATAAAAAGCCTGATTTCCCGTCACCTAAACTGAGAAATTGGGCTTTTTATCGATACTCCATAAACAGTATCACTGAATATGTAAATTACTTCGGGATAACAGGGACCCAGAGTTCGTGTCTTGGTTTATGCTTCGGACCGTAATAACATTCTATACACGGTAAATTTGCAAGTTCATATTCGGAGGTAGGGACCCACTCGGAATATAAACGTTTCCATGCATCTACTATGTTCGGAAAAACCGCCCATGTACTTGCGGGAATAATAAGCGTCTCCATATTTGTTGGGGATTCCCCATCGTATCTTACGCCCATGAAATAGGAAAACTCTTCATCTGTTATGGCAGCTTCTTTTCCGCAAACCCCCAGAAGGCTTTCAAGCGTGCATTTGGGATTTTCCCATGACATATCTACTAGTTCTTGCATAAATCCATCTTTTTTCGCAGTGTTCCAAAGTGTAGGGATTGTTTTAAATGCTCTGCTTGTTTTTACTGGCTTACTTTTTCCTACAATTCTTAACTCAAAATCAAGGTTTTCAATTCTGTATTCCATTTCGGTATCTCCTTTAATAGAAATTTGAAAGGAAATTCTGGGAAAGGCTTTTAACTGTACCCCTCGATTACGAGCATTGGAAGGGGTTACTCCATGCATTTTTTGAAAAGCACGTGAGAAAGTATCAGAAGAAACATAACCATATTTAATTGCCACATCGATGATCCGAATGTCACTTTTTTGAATTTCAAATGCTGCGAGTGTTAACCGTCTACGTCTAATATATTCTGATAGCGATACACCTGAGATTGAAGAGAACATTCTTGAAAAATGAAACTCAGAACAATTAGCTGCTTTGGCAATCTCTTTGTAGTCTATTTCTTCATCCAGGCTATTTTCAATGTAGTTTAACGCATTGTTCATTCTTTCTAGCCAATCCATAAGTTTACTCCCTTTCAATATTTACTTTAAAACAAAATAGATAATAATTGCCGACATTTCATGCCTAAAAATGTTGGTAAAAAGAATACACCTTTTGATAGAATCGGGACAAACTATTTGTTTCCTTCCGATAGCTTTCTATATAATGAAGCCCTAGATACATTAGTAATCTCACAAATTTGATTTACAGTCATACCACCTTCTTTATATAGTTTTACTGCATAATTCATTCCTGCGTGATTTTTATGATACTTCTTTAAACGACCCTTAAACTTTCCTTCTTTCTTAGCTAGCTCAATCCCTTCACGTTGACGCATACGGATAAGATCACGCTCTAATTGATTCACACCAGCCATTACTGTAATTAAGAATTGGCTGTATGGATTATTCTCTGATAAATCTAGCCATGTATCCTTGAGTGATTTTAAGCTTGCCTTTTTCCTTCGTATTAAATCAATTAATTCAAATAAGCCCTGCGTACTCCGAGTGATCCGAGTTAAGTCTGTTACATAAATAATGTCTCCTTCCTGTAAATTCTCCAGCATTTTTTGAAGTTGCTCGCGATTCTTTGTTGCACCAGAAACTTTTTCTTCAAAAAGAATATCCATACCGATTTCGTTTAATTGCTGAAATTGCCTTGAAGGATTTTGGCTAGTCGAACTGACACGTATATAACCAATTTTTCGCAAAATATCACCTCGTTTTTGAGACAAGTTTTATGAGACACTCTTAACTATGATTTTATCAGTCTACTATACTTGTATCAATAGAGTACACTCTATTGATATATAATTGAACTAATAAATTGAAAAATTACAGAAATGGGATGATACTGAATGAAAATTGCAAGAGGTAGAGAATTGCTTACACCGGAACAGCGACAAGCCCTAATGCAAATTCCTCAAGATGAGTGGGTACTAGGAACTTACTATACTTTTGCCAAACGAGATTTAGAAATCATCAATAAACGAAGGAGAGAAGAAAACCGTTTAGGGTTCGCCGTTCAATTAGCCGTTCTCCGGTATCCAGGTTGGCCATACACCCATATCAAAAACATTCCGGATTCGGTCATACATTATATATCGAAACAAATCGGTGCCACTCCATCTTCGCTTAGTCTTTATCCTCAAAGAGAAAATACACTTTGGGATCATTTGAAAGAAATTCGAAGTGAATACGCCTTTGTAAATTTTACTCTAAAAGAATATCGAATGACATTTAAGCATCTTCATCAATTAGCTTTGGAAAATGGCGATGCCATGCATCTACTACATGAATGCATATCTTTTCTAAGAAAAAGCAAAATCATTCTGCCTGCTTTTACTACACTTGAGAGAATGGTGTGGGAGGCAAGGGCAATGGCTGAAAAGAAGCTATTTTATACGTTGAGTCAATCTCTTACAAATGAGCAAAAGGAAAAGCTTGAGGAAGTTATTACGTTACAACATCCATCAGAATCCAATAAAACAATATTGGGTTGGTTAAAGGAACCACCCGGACACCCCTCACCCGAAACATTTCTAAAAGTAATAGAACGACTTGAATACATACGGGGAATGGAATTAGAAACGGTACAAATTAGTCATTTGCATCGCAATCGCCTGCTGCAGCTATCTCGCTTAGGTTCTAGATATGAGCCTTATGCATTCCGTGACTTTCAAGAAAATAAACGATATTCGATATTAACCGTCTATTTATTACATCTTACTCAGGAATTAACGGATAAAGCTTTTGAAATTCATGACAGACAAATACTTAGTCTGTTATCAAAAGGCCGTAAGGATCAAGAAGAAATTCAGAAACAAAACGGTAAAAAGCTGAATGAGAAGGTTATACACTTTACGAACATCGGACAAGCCTTAATTAAGGCGAAGCAGGAAAAATTAGACGTTTTTGAGGTTTTAGAATCTGTTATTGAATGGAATTCTTTTGTCTCTTCGGTGGAAGAAGCTCAAGAGCTTGCACGTCCTGCAGACTATGATTATTTAGATTTACTGCAAAAACGATTTTATTCACTGAGAAAATATACGCCAACGCTATTAAAGGTATTGGAATTTCATTCTACAAAGGCAAATGAGTCACTTTTAAAAGCTGTAGAGATTATCCGAGGAATGAATGAATCTGGGAAACGAAAAGTACCTGATGACTCACCTGTAGATTTTATTTCAAAACGTTGGAAAAAGCATTTATATGAGGATGATGGTACAACAATCAATCGTCATTACTATGAAATGGCTGTTTTAACAGAACTTCGGGAACATGTTCGGGCAGGAGATGTTTCCATTGTTGGTAGCAAACAATACAGAGATTTTGAGGAATATTTGTTTTCAGAAGATACATGGAATCAAACGAAGGAAAATACTAGATTATCGGTTAGTTTATCATTCGAAGATTATATGACGGAGAGAACCAATAGCCTTAACAATAGGTTACAGTGGTTAGCTGCCAATTCCAACAAGTTAGACGGGGTTTCTCTCGAAAAAGGAAAGCTGTCACTTGCACGCTTAGAAAAAGATGTTCCAGAAGAAGCAAAAAAGTTTAGTGCAAGTCTTTATCAAATGCTACCAAGAATAAAATTAACTGATTTACTCATGGATGTTGCTCATATAACAGGATTTCATGAGCAATTCACTCATGCTTCCAATAATCGAAAACCGGATAAAGAAGAAACGATTATTATTATGGCTACCCTTTTAGGAATGGGAATGAATATTGGTTTAAGCAAGATGGCTGAAGCAACACCCGGACTTACATATAAGCAATTGGCCAATGTATCTCAATGGCGCATGTATGAAGATGCAATGAATAAAGCCCAAGCCATATTAGTAAATTTCCATCATAAATTACAATTGTCCTCCTATTGGGGCGACGGTACAACATCCTCGTCAGATGGTATGAGAATGCAGCTAGGTGTTTCATCACTTCATGCAGATGCAAACCCACATTACGGGACTGGAAAAGGAGCCACCATCTACCGATTTACGAGTGATCAATTCTCTTCTTACTACACTAAGATTATTCATACAAATTCAAGGGATGCGATTCATGTTTTGGATGGTTTATTGCACCATGAAACGGATCTAAACATAGAAGAGCATTATACAGACACAGCCGGTTATACAGATCAAATCTTCGGATTGACTCATTTATTAGGATTTAAATTTGCCCCAAGAATAAGAGATTTATCGGACTCGAAATTATTTACAATAGATAAAGCAAGTGAGTATCCAAAGCTAGAAGCTATTTTACGTGGACAGATAAATACAAGGGTCATTGGAGAAAATTATGAGGATGTTTTGCGTTTAGCCCATTCAATAAGAGAAGGAACAGTCTCAGCGTCCCTAATTATGGGGAAGTTAGGTTCTTATTCAAGACAAAATAGCTTAGCTACAGCCTTACGTGAGATGGGAAGAATCGAAAAAACAATCTTTATTCTAAATTACATTTCGGATGAATCACTAAGAAGAAAAATACAAAGAGGATTGAATAAAGGAGAAGCCATGAATGGACTGGCAAGAGCCATATTCTTCGGAAAACAAGGAGAGCTTAGGGAACGAACCATACAGCATCAATTGCAAAGAGCCAGTGCTTTAAACATAATTATCAATGTTATAAGTATTTGGAATACTCTCCACCTAACAACAGCAGTTGAATATAAAAAACAGACAGGTAGCTTTAATGAAGATTTGTTACACCATATGTCGCCCTTAGGTTGGGAACATATTAATTTACTAGGAGAATACCATTTTAATTCAGAGAAAGTAGTCTCATTAGATTCTTTAAGACCACTAAAACTTTCTTAACGTTGTTAAAAACGAGGGATTCGTCAGGAAAATAGGCTTAGCGTTGTAAATCCGCATTTTCCTGACGCTACCCCCAATAGTGTAAAACAAGGTCAAAACGTAAAAGCAGGACAACAAATAGCGGTGTGTGGCTCTACTGGAGACAGTACAGGACCTCATTTACACCTTGAATTTAGAACCGAGCAATACGGCGGTTTCCAAGACCCTAAATCTTATCTAGGTCTATAAGGAGGGGGAATATTGAAAAGTGATCTATTATTAAAAACAGCTGTTCTTGTAATAGGAATTGTGGTTGTTGTAGGGGTGTTTGTGGGCTTTCGGGTGTATGATAACCAGTTAGAACAGATAGATAAATTACAAGCAACTATTAAGCAGAAAGACAATCAAATAGCCCTTTTAGAAACGTCTAATCAAGGGTTAGATCAGGAACATCAAGAAAATGAGTTTGAACAAATCACTGATGCTGTTAATACGTTTATTTATTCCATTTATGATGTAAGAGAGGATAACAGAGATGAGCGTCAAAAAGATGCTGAATTAGTCGTCACACAAGATATGCTGGAACGCTTCTTTCCTGAAACAGAAGAAGAAACCACGCTTACTATGGAATATCGAATAAAAGACATTAATATTTACCCGTCAGTTGAAAAAGAAAGTGCTTTAGTGGTATTTGAAGGTTCAACCGTTAATTTAAATAATGGTCAAAGAGAAGATAACCGCATTACGGTAGAAGCATTCTTACAAAATGAAGGGGAAAAATGGATTGTTCATGATTTTAAGCAGATACATGCGGAAACTTTAGGTTCTTAATTAGGAGTGGAAATGTTGAAAATTAGTTCATTATCAACATTAGCTTTTTTGTAATAATAATGGTTCTGTTAGGCGTGTTTGTTGGCTTTGATAACTTATTAGAACAGATAGGACAATTGCGAGTCCCTGTTATGGATAAAATGATTCTTTTTAATGACGCATAATCAAAATAATAAATAAACTAACCTTTCTAAAAGAAATTAATTTCGCCACAGAGCCAATCTGAAGCGTTGTTAATTTCTTTTTTTATGCTATTTTATAAATCTTTGTGATTAAAATTTAATAATTTCACTCCATCAGGCGAAACTCTTAATGTAAGAGTTTCTATTCCAAGAGGAGGATTATGGGCTCCAACGAAAGTTCGGAACTCAGCTTTAACTGTAAAGTTATATACCCCTTTATTATACTCTTTTTCTTCAGGAGTATTTCCGGGTACATTTCTTTGTATACTAATAATCCTTGCATCATACAAATCATAGGAACGATCAGGTCCGACTTTTTCATTTATTATTTTATAAATATAAGGATTTAATAAAGTTAAATATGAATCATATAAATTTTTATCGTCAATTGAGTTAACATTTGCACTGCCTACTAAAGGGTTCGTAAATAAGCATAGTCCTAAAAGGATCACTAAGATTTTTGATTTCATTTTATTACCCCTTGTATAACAATATTAATTAGCATACAATTTAACATTCCTAATTAGCATATAAATATTCGCTGAAATACTCTATTCTTTTTTGCTCAATCAATTATTAATAGCTACTTTTACATTCGTGGTGCTGTCTTTTACTTCTTCAAAAATCATGGATAAAAGAGTAAACCACGATATTTCTTCGTTGTAGGGGTACCGCCAACCAAATGACATAAATCCCACGTTTAGACATTTTTTTGTACGCTAAGGATTATAACTAAAATGAACGCTTTTGTTACAACATTGGTTTCAAGAAGCGTTAGTCTTTTTTGGCCAATTTAGCTGTGTCAAAAATAATTCGTAACATTATTTATCACAAACCTTTTTGTTACGCTATAATCCTTGATATAAAGGGGTTTATATTCCATAGCGTGGGTTTTATATTAGTACGTTGGCTGTACCCCTCATAGTAATTTAAAAATCACATTTGACCGATTGATGTTCCTTTCACTAAATAATTATGTAATTCCTGAAAATTACACAAAAAGACTTGACCAGCAAAAAACCAAAATGATAAGATGAAATCATAATTAAAAATGTAATTTCTAAGAATTACTTTAAGAGGAGTTGGATATGAAACTCGAAGAGATCGTAACCGTTAAAACAGGTCGAAACCAATCAAGATTAAATGATAATCCACCCTTAGTTGTATATTCCTATGAAGACTTAATTAATGATTTAGATGGGTTACATATGGATTTCAAAGGTGATCATTTTATTAATGGGGATTCTAATCTCAGTGATAGTTATGCAACTAATGAGGGTGATGTTGTATTCAGCTTTGTCAGTTCCAAAGCTGGCATCGTAAGTAAACAAAACCAAGGGAAAATCATCAATCAGAACTTTGCGAGGCTAATCATTGATACGGAACAATTAAATAGGCAGTACCTTTGTTATGCGCTCAATGAATCCCAATCCATTAAAAAGCAAATGGCTATTTCTATGCAGGGAAGTACACTTCCTAAATTAACTCCTGCTATTTTAAAAGAATTGGAGCTTACATTACCAAGCATAAAAAAACAGCAAGTGATTGGACAGGCATACTTCATAATAAGGAAACAACAAGCCCTAGCCAAACAACAAGCAGCGTTAGAAGAACAACTAGTTTTAGGCATCTTAAAAAAACTAGAACAAAACTAAAAAAGCGAGGAACCCAACATGTCAGAATTACATACGAAATTATTTGGTGCGGCAGACCATTTGCGTAGCAAAATGGATGCATCAGAGTACAAAAACTATTTATTAGGCTTAATTTTCTACAAATATCTATCCGATCGACTACTAGAAAAAGTAGTAGAGGTGGCTGACGAATCGTTAGAAGAATACAACACACAAGAAAAACAAACGACGTTATTTATAGAATTATTAGCCGATGAGGGCACCAAAAATGACCTAATCGAAACATTAGTCGATACTTTAGGATACGATATTGAACCAAATTACTTATTTAATGAACTAACCAATCAAGCCAAACAAAATATCTTTCAGCTAAATGATTTAAACAAAGCCTTCATTGATTTATCCACGAAATATGACCAATTTAACGGATTATTCGATGATGTCGATTTGAAATCGAAAAAACTGGGTTCCGATGACCAACAACGAAATATCACGATTACAGAAGTTTTGAAAAAACTAGATGATGTGGATGTGATTGGTCATAATGGCGATGTGATTGGCGATGCGTACGAATACTTAATCAGCCAATTTGCCTCTGAAGCAGGGAAGAAGGCGGGGGAATTTTATACGCCGCATGAAGTATCCGACATGATGGCACGCATTGCAGCCATCGGGCAAGAAGATAAGAAGTTATTCAGCGTATTTGACCCGACCATGGGTTCCGGATCATTAATGTTGAATATCCGTAATTATATCAATCACCCAGATAGTGTCAAATACCATGGACAAGAACTCAATACAACGACATTCAACCTAGCGAAAATGAATTTAATCTTGCATGGGGTTGATAACGAAGATATGCGTGTACGAAATGGCGATACGCTAAATAAAGACTGGCCAACAGATGAGCCTTATACCTTTGATTCCGTACTTATGAATCCCCCTTACTCAGCGAAATGGTCGGCAGATGATACGTTCTTAGATGATTCTCGCTTCAATCGCTTCGGGAAATTAGCACCAAAATCAAAAGCGGATTTTGCGTTTCTCTTACACGGTCTGTATCACTTAAAAGATACAGGGACAATGGCGATTGTCTTACCGCATGGGGTTCTTTTCCGAGGAGCAGCTGAAGGTGTGATTCGTAAGAAATTACTAGAGGATGGCAGTATTGATGCGGTTATTGGCATGCCAGCCAACCTTTTCTTTGGGACAAGCATTCCAACAACCGTGATTATCTTAAAGAAAAACCGTACCACTCGAGATGTATTATTTATTGATGCAAGCAATGAGTTTATTAAGGGTAAAAATCAAAATGAATTGTCCAAAGAAAACCTTGATAAGATCGTGGAAACGTATAAAAAACGGGAAGATGTAGAGAAGTATGCGCATGTAGCAACTTTTGAGGAAATTAAAGAGAATGACTTCAATTTAAATATTCCAAGATATGTCGATACATTTGAAGAAGAAGAACCCGTGGATATGAAATCGATTGGAGCAACGATTCAAGAGATTCGTCGAGAAAAAGCTGAACTAGAATCGAACCTATTTGAGATGATTTCTTCGATGCAATATGACGAGAAAGATGCAGGGTGGATGAAAGGTGCATTAGAGGTGTTTAATCGTGGGAAGTAAGCGTGTGCCAGAAGTGAGGTTTGAAGGGTTTAGTGGGGAATGGAATGAAGTAAAATTAGAGAGTATTTTTGGGAAAATTAGAAATGCATTTGTAGGTACAGCAACACCTTATTATGTAGAAGATGGTCATTTTTATTTAGAATCAAATAATATTAAGAATGGACAGATAAATAGAAAAGCAGAAGTATTCATCAATGATGAATTTTACGAGAAACAAAGAGATAATTGGCTTCATACAGATGACCTAGTTATGGTTCAATCAGGTCATGTTGGACATACAGCAGTAATTCCTAAAGAGCTAAATAATACTGCTGCACATGCCTTAATCATGTTTTCAAATTATAGAAAGGAAACAAATCCTCACTTTTTAAACTATCAATTTCAAAATCAAAAATCAAAAAAAAAATTGGGAAGTATTACGACAGGAAATACAATAAAGCATATTTTATCATCTGAAATGAAGAAATTTCTGGTTGATATCCCTAACTTTGTGGAACAAACCCAAATCGGCCATTTCTTCAAACAACTCGACGAAACGATTGCTCTTCATCAGCAAGAACTCGACACTTTGAAACAAACGAAACAAGGATTCTTACAAAAAATGTTTCCAAAAGAAGGGGAGTCCGTACCGGAAGTTCGTTTTGCTGGGTTTAGTGGGGAATGGGAACAAATTAGATTGGGAGAAAAGGCAATTATTAAAGGTAGACTTGGATGGAAAAGTCTTAAACAAGAAGAATATACTACTGAAGGTCCTAGTATGATAGCTGGAAAACACATTAAAAATGGAGTAATAAATTGGACGTCAGTAGATCACATACCTCAATGGAGGTATGATGAATCACCTGAAATAATGTTGGAAGATGGAGACGTTATATTTTCAAAAGATGGTTCGTTAGGTAATCCAGCTTTAATATCAAATTTAAAAGGTCCAGCTACTATCAATTCCACGATGATGCTAGTACGAGTTGATGAGACAATAGATTCTGAATTTTTCTATCAAGTAATGAAGAGCGAGAAGTTTGAACGTTTAATTTACTTAAAAGTGTCTGGTAGTAGTATTCCTCATTTATTCCAAGCAGATATGAATGATTTTATGTTCCAAGCTCCTTCAAAACTAGAACAAATAAAAATCGGGAACTTCTTCAAACAACTTGAGGGAACAATCGCTCTACAACAACAGGAATTAAATATATTAAAACAAACGAAAAAGGCGTTTTTACAAAAGATGTTTGTATAAGGGAAAGGGGGAGGAAGCGTGGTACAGATTGCACATAAGGATGAATTAGAAGTCGAGCGTCGGCTGATTGAGGTGCTGGGGGAAGGGTATAATCAGTGGAATTATCGACCAGATTTAAAGTCTGAAGAGGATTTATGGCAGAACTTGCGTCAAAAGATTACACAAAACAACTTATCAGAGATGGGAGAACACCCGATTTCTGATAAAGAGTTTGACATGATTAAAACCGAGATTCTACAACGGACCCAGACGCCTTTTGATGCGGCTAAATGGCTTAAAGGAGAAAATGGGATTGCTCGCATTACGATTGAACGGGAAGATGTATCTTTAGGTTCCATGTCACTTATCCTCTATTCAAACCAAGACATCGGTGGTGGCATATCCACCTATGAAGTCGTTCATCAGATTGCGAAGCAAAAAACGGAATCCGACGGACGGAATCGTCGGTTCGATGTTACGCTCTTAATCAATGGATTACCGATTGTTCAGATTGAATTGAAACAAGTCATGGCCAAAGACGGCGTGTTCCAAGCCTATAATCAAATCAAAAAGTACGCAGAAGAAGGGATGTTCCGTAATAATATTTTTTCAACCCTTCAGTTATTTGTCATATCAAATGAGCAAACCACACGCTATTTCGCCAATGCGATGCCAAAAGATATGCATAAGAAATTTATCTTTAGCTGGCGTACAACGGATAACCGAAAAGTAGATAATCTCTATGAATTTGTCAAACAAGTACTAAATATCCCAGATGCTCATAAATTAATTGCCCATTATACAATTGTCAGTGAAGATCATGATAATAAAGCCTTAATGGTGTTACACCCCTATCAGATTCATGCCATAGAAGCCCTGTTTACGGCAGCAATGAAACATGAATCGGGCTATGTTTGGCATGCGACGGGTTCAGGAAAAACGCTCACAAGCTTTGTATCGACCAAGCTATTAGCAAGGAAACCCGGTGTGGATCGAACCATTATGCTCATCGACCGAAAAGACTTAGACAACCAAACAACCTCTGAGTTTACAAAGTTTGCTTCGGAATTTAATACAGGTATTTCTTCAGGCAATGCTCGTTCTAATAGTCTAATTGTAGGAACGGGTAGCTCTAGAGAGTTAAGTCAAACTTTATTAGCTGATGCAAATTCAAATACCGTGATTATTACCACACGCCAAAAGCTAGAAGCAGCCTTACGCTATGCAAAAAAACAAGAAGAACAAAGGGGAATGAATCGCTTTACTAAACTTCTTGGTCAACATATTGTCTTTGTCGTTGATGAATGTCATCGTGCCCTAAGTGCAGAAGGAATGGAGGACATCAAAAAATCTTTCCCGAATTCAACCTGGTTCGGCTTTACTGGGACCCCAATCTTTGATGTGAATAAAAAGCAAGCAAAAGGTCAATTAGCCCGAACGACTAATGATCAATACGGAAGTTGCCTCCATACGTACACGATTAAAAATGCGTTAGATGATAACGCTGTATTAGGGTTTCAAGTAGAGCATGAAGATACCGTAGAACCTACTTCCTTAGAAAATGTCATTTTTGAAGAGCTCCGTCAAAAAGAAAAATACGCAGATTGTAGTGATGAAGAAATCAATGACGTCATTGATACGATGGACGGCATTGAAAAAGAAACGTATTTGAGTCCCGTTCATTTTGAGAGAGATGAACATATTCAAAAGGTCATCCATAAAATATTCCGACCGGATAATGCCTATACAAAGTTTGATTTTACCAATGGTCGCTCACAAAAGTCTGCCATTTTAACAACGAGCTCGATTGAAATGGCGAAGCGCTATTATCATGCGATTAAAGAAATGACGAAAGATCCTGAATGGATGAAGAAGGAATATGCAGACCACCCGATCCGTAAAGGAAGAACAATGGATGATCCTGACTTCCCAAGAATCGCCATTACGTATTCCTTGCAGGAAAATGAAGAAGAAGCAAAAGAAAATCAAGATGAAATGAAAAAAATCATTAAAGATTATAATACTTATTATGGAACAGCTTGGTCGATCGAAGATATCGAACGCTATAATGGTGATATTAATAACCGCCTCGCACGGAAAAAAGCTGAATTCAAACAGTTTGGGAAACACGTTGATTTAGTCATCGTAGTAGACCGTTTATTAACTGGATTTGATGCCCCAACAATTCAAACGCTTTTTGTTGATCGGAATTTAAGTTATGCCAACTTAATTCAAGCCTTTTCACGTACCAATCGTACGTATCCTGGTAAGACGAAAGGGTTAATTGTCACCTTCCGAAAACCGTGGACCATGGAGAAAAATGTAGAAGAGGCCACCAAACTGTATTCGGATAAGCAAGAAGAGACCAACCTCGTCTATCCAACGTATGACGAGTCCAAAAAACGCTTTAAAAAAGCACATAAAAAAATCAAGTCCTTTGTCATCGTTCCAACAGATATCGATGAACATTCTCCTTTAGAGACCCGTGTAGAGTTTGTCAAAGCCTTTCAGGAACTAAGTAATGCCTATGAAGCCTTAGTCACCTATGATGATTACAATGACGAAATGGAAAGGTCAAACACCCTCCAAGAACAGGTGAAGGTTCTAGAAGAGTTTATGGGAATCTATCAGACAGTGAAAGGCTCTCTAGTAAATGATGAGGGACAAGACGGACCTATCCCGGCTTTTGCAGAGATTGAATTTTACGGAGAAAATACGATTAAAATGTACGATATTGATTCAGCCTACATTGATCAGCTATTAGGAACCTATTCGGCAAATAATCAAGATATCCGTCAAGAAATTGAAAAAGCCCTACAAAAAATGAAAAAACCAGAGGTCGTAAAAGAAGTATATCGATCCATCCTAAATGCCATGGATACAGGTGAAATCCGTCCAGATGAGGATATCTTTGTGGTAAAACGTCATTTCTTTACACAACTTCGTGACCAAAAAGTCCAAGATTTTGCAAAGACATGGTTTGTAGATGCAGAACAATTACATATCTCCGTTATACAATATGTAATTGGTGCAGACCCAATCCCAAATATCGGCGGAATCCTCGACAGCAAGCAATTTAAACAATATAAAGCCATCAACCCAGAGGCCAAACCACTCCAATACGGTCCAGAAATGAAACGTCAGTGGCGAGCAACACTAGATGAAGTCATTATTCCTTTGGATGATGAGTTGAGATAAATAGTTATAAAACCTTTTAGGGAAATGAATTTTTGATAAATTCTTATCGTGGGAAAATTTTGGTAATATTGGAAATACCCTTTGAAATACTGAATAATATTTATATAATTTTAGAAATTACACCTTTATTCATAAAAAAAGTGATAGAACACTAACTCATTGAGGGGGATTTTGATGGTTTCAGTTATGAAGAGGGTTAAAGAAGTTAAACAACCAAGAGGTGGATATATAAGACCAAAAGATTTCACTATACTCCCATTTGATGATGGGAAAATATTGCAAGAGGATGAGAATATACATAGTTCATTAATTGGTATGGCAGTAGACTATTTAAGTCGCTTCTCATACGGGACATCGTTAGAGGATGCTTTTAGCATTTCTATTCGTGGAGCTATAAAAGTGAATGAACTTGATGATGCTGCAGAATTATTAAAGGGTGTTATAGGTTTAGATGATCCATCTATAGTGAATGCATGTAAGTTAGTGGGGTATGATGTAGCTTTTCGTAGTGGAACTGCTCAATATAAACCAGTGAAAAATATACATCCTAATGAACAAACAATAGAGAATATCAGAACGATGGTAGAGCGTAGCAGGGCATTCAATGAGAAAAATCGTATCATCAAAGATGGGTTTACATTTGAAGGCGGTTATACAGACATCATCACAAAAGGAGACGGCGATTTTTTAACTGAACACACGTTATGGGATTTTAAAGTAACGAAAGCAAATCCAACGAATAAACATACATTGCAGTTGCTTGTATATTATTTGATGGGTAAACAGTCTAACCATGATTATTTCGATAATATTGATTCAATTGGGATTTTTAATCCAAGGTTGAATAATGCTTATATGCTTGATATTGATGCCGTTCCGAAAGAGGTTATTGATAAGGTAGCGCATGAGGTAATTGGTTATTAACTAGATCATATCCAAGTGTAGATGAATAACATCAAGAAAAATAAGGAGGACTAGAAGTCCTCCTTCGAGTATGTGCTATTAAGCCATCTCATTTACAGTTATGTAGTCCTTTAATTCTTCTTGAAGTAGATGAATTGCAGCACGACTTAAAACAATCTTTCCTCCAGCAAGTTCAACGTTGCTATCGCTTATATGGCCCGAGATCATACAAGCACGTGCATGTGAATATTTACGAAGAATAATCTGATCTTCATCTAAGAAAATTTCTAGTGGGTCTTTAATGTTAATATCCATTACTCTTCTTAATTCAATTGGTATTACAACTCTTCCTAGCTCGTCTACTTTTCTTACAATTCCTGTACTTTTCAAAATGGAATCACCTCTTATATTATTTATAGATAAATAGGTAGTTATCATAAGAATGTTGGTATTTTGATAAGTTAATTATACCTTTTTTTACATAAAGTTACACAAGGAAGGAGAACTCAAATGAAAGTAGTGATAATGACAAAGTTAAATACCGAAGGAAGTATGGGCTTGAGACGAGGTAGCTTTCTCATTAGCGACTATGAATTTAAGAAAAATCCTGATTGGTATATAGGAATTAAAGCGTATGAATGGATTCAACAACAAATTGCCGAATACGGAGGGAGAAAAACGGAAATTATTCAAGTAACTTGGAATGAAGAAAATGATATTACGGAGGTTGTTAAAAGTATATATCCGATTATGCCAGAGGATGATTTACCTTTTTGATACCATAACGTATGAGAGTTTTCGTTTGTATATTTGTATCCGTCCTCGAAAGATGTAATAGGTCGATTGGTGACGGCATCGAGCCTAACCAATCGACGTCTTTTCTGCAGAAAAGACGGAGCGCAATTTTTCTCGCTGGTAAGACAGCTTAAAATTACTTATCGTACGCTTCAGGCTCCCTTATAGGGAGCCTTTTGCTTATGAGAAACGCCTGCGGGCATCGAGCCCTTGTCGTTTGCGGTCTATCAAGTACGCATAGACCGCTGGGTGTAGTGCCTTCTCCTTCCTTCGTTCTCCTCATTATAACAACTTCGCTTATGACAGATAGAAGGGCGGGCGATCAGGGAAAGAAAAGGGCAAAGCCAAGTAGGCTAAGGAGCAATAAGAAAGCAAAATACGCTTTCTAACTGCCCCTAAGTCATTGGGCTTCACTCCTTTTCTAACGCTTTCTCCCGTCAAGCATGGGAGAAAGCTACCCTTCTCTTGCAAGTCGGCTTCTTCGTAAGCCGACCCTTCCATCTGTTTGCGCGAATTGTTCAGTCCTTTCCGAACAAAGAAAGGAGAGAGGAAAATGAAAATGGAAAAAGTTCTAGAAATCGTAAGCATTAAACAGGTAATCACAGAGGTGGAGGTGCTGGAATCAATGACAGTTCGTTCTCCAGAAGATGCAGCAAGAATAGCTTCAGCGTTTATTGGTGATGAAGACAGAGAGGTGTTTTTTGTCATGTGCTTAAACACTAAGAATCGTGTAGTGGCTGTACATCGTTGCCATGTAGGAGGGTTGAACGCATCTATTGTTATGCCTCGTGAGGTGTTTAAGAGTGCTATCCTGAATAATAGCGCATCAATCATTGTCTCGCACCAGCATCCGAGCCAAGACACGACTGCATCGAGAGAGGACATCGATGTAACAAAAAGGTTAGTTGAATGCGGTAAGATTTTAGGCATTGAGGTGCTAGATCATGTCATAGTCAATGAAAACGCAGACTTCTACAGTATGAAAGAAAAAGGATACATCTAAACAGGAGGGAGAGCAATCTCCCTTTTTTGTTCAGTTTCTGATGAATCAAAAATAACGTATGTTTATTTTTGTTTACTTAGTAAACACCAAATGATATAATTTGTTTACTAAGTAAACAAAAGGAGAGATACTATGAAAAAAGCAACCGAAAGAGTTATCAAGAATTTCCCCATGTTAGAAAGTAAAATTACTGCATATGAAAATGTACTCTTAATTGAAGAAGCCATAAAGGGATTAAATGAGATTGAAAGGACCTTTTTAAAATTAGTTTGGTACTTTGAAGAGCCTGAATCTCAATCATTTGATATGAGAAATCTTTATTTGTACCTTTCAGACGAATGGCTCGATTTCGCATTAGAATTAATCACTGATTATTTTCGTAATGAAACGTACCTAATTAATACTAAGCCTACTTTCTCTATTATCAAAGAAGATGATGAATATTTGGGGATGAGTCAATTTGCCAGTTATTTGACTGAAAATGGTTTGAATTTTAGTAAGCAGAGAGTAAGTGTGTCGTATAAACGAGGGAAAATGCCTGAACCTGATTTGGTTATTGCTGGTGTGAAGTATTGGTCTATTCAGACAGCGGACAAATTTTTAGAGGAAAATAAGTCATATTAGATCGTTAGGTTGCCACATTCTAAAAAAGTTCTAGTTACAAAAGTGAATGTGACGAAACAATGATACTATCGGCGGCAGCACTACAGAATGTTGATTTACGGCCATCTACGAAAGAGCGTGTAGATAGCCATAAATCAACATTCTGTACGTGTCACTGTGATACTAAAGAATCCGATAACAACGGTCTGTACGGCTACGCCTACATTCCGTAAGTTCCTGTCTCCTTTACCTTTCAGGTCGCATCCCATGAGCCGAAAATCGTAAAACCTCAAAACATAAAACCCTAAAACATAAAACCCTAAAACATAAAACCCTAAAACATTTTTTAGAAATTCATCCACCGATTGAATAGTTACTAAAAAAACCGTTCATACTTGAATTAATAGGGGATTTTAAAAAAGTATTGCATATAATATTTTAAAAGGTTAAAATCTGCGTTTAAGAAAATGCATTGAAAATGCTTGAAAAACTAAGGGAAATAAGATAACATTAAATTACACAGTTTTTGTTAAGTAAATCCCCCCCCCGAACCCGGCAAGGAACGAGGGAGAAAAAATTTAAGCAGACTTATTTTTTTCGATGTAAATATCCATCGCTTTTTCTGCTTTTTTCAGCCATCGGCAAATGGCTTTGGAAGCCTTGTAAATAGCTATAGAAGCCTTGTAAATAGCATACATTCCGGCAAGAATGAGAATTGCTATAGCGATAAGGCAAGCACCGAAAGACTCCCAAGCTGATGAAAATAACCAACTTTGAGATAAAAAACAAATAAATTTTTTCATTTTGTTTCCTCCTTTCTAACCATTTTTACAGAGGAAACAGGAGACAATGAATACTGCAAAGTGCAACAACTGCCTTTCAGTTAATATTTTGACACAGCTAACAAAACCAGTTGTAGAGCCGTTGTCAATAACACTCTATATGAACAGGGATTAACGTACCCTGGAAAACGAACAGCAAAAAAGCCGAACAAAGGCTTATTTTTTTTGCCTCTATCGGTTGGTAATTTTTTCTATATTTTTATCGGGTAGACCCAACAACTAAGTGTAACATGATTTCATTGATATAGTCAATAGCCCAAATCTAGGAAAAATGGATTTTTTAAAAAAGGTCTTTTCCCAAACCCACTGGGGAACTTTTCCCCAGACCCCGTTAAGTCGAACTCCCCAACCCCTCAATCCTTGAGGGGCTCCCTCGCCGGTAGGCAGGTCAAAAGGTGTTGCCTTTTGACACAGCAAGAGGGTTTGGGTGTAGTGAGTCTATCAACTCCTTAATGCTCCCTACGGTCCGCTTACCGTTGACAGACGCCATATATTAGCTTCTAATCTAAATGATTGACAATTTTGGTTATTCTTATTCTATTTGTGATTTCCTCTGTGTTCAGGGTTTAATAAATCTGCGAAGATAAAAGATCCTTTTGATTCGTAGTTTGCTACAAGACTATGCAACGCCATTACGGCTAATTGATTTTGTGATAACCCTACCTCCTCTGACATCTTTTCAAAGTCCTCTTTAAGCGCATCTGGCATGTTGATGGGTAATCTCTTCATAAGTAAAACTCCTTTTTAATATCTATTTCAAACAGGTTCTTTAATAGGAGAAACATCATAATTCTCGAATCTGCTATCACAAGTGGAACAAAATTTTATCCAATTAGGATGTTCACCGTACATGGGTGTGAATGTACCACCGCAACTGCAAGCTTCACTATAATCTGGCTCTTCTGGTTCGTCAAATAACCCCTCTTGATGTGCCTGTTCCCATAAAAGATTATTTACTTTTTCTTTTAACTGTTCTATGTCATTTTTTAACGCAATTTCATTTTCCTCTAAATTTTTAATTTCATTTAATAAACGTTCATTCTGCTTTTCTAATGAAACTATTTTTTTCTTTTTGCTGAAAAGCATACTACAAATCACCTTCCTTTTCTGTATCTCCTTAGTGCTATTTTAGCACATAATAAGCATCAAAACAATACCAATTGTCAGAATTTTATGTTATAATATAGTTAAGATAATTGAATATTAATATTCAAACAAGGAGGGCTCACTTAAATGTCCAGCATAAAAGTGGCTACTGACGAATTACATAATGCGTTTGATTTATTAAATATAACGTTCTTCAATGATGAATTGCCCAAACTCGCCATTACGATTCAAACCAGTGGTAAACGCAAATCTATGGGCTGGTGTACAACAAAAGAGGTTTGGGGTGATCGTGACGGAAAAATCAAACTGTATGAAATAAATATAGCTGCGGAATTTTTGGATTTAGATTTTTTTGAAACCATGGATACATTACTTCACGAAATGGTGCACCTGTACAATATCACTCATGATATTCAGGATTGCAGTCGAGGTGGAAACTACCATAATAAAAAGTTTAAAGCCGAAGCAGAAAAACGAGGGTTTTACTTTGAGAAGGATAAGCCAGATAAGAAATATGGGTGGTATAACCCTAAGTTAACAGAGGAAACAAAGCAGAAAATATCCTCTCTTGATATTGATAAAAGCGCTTTTTCAATCGCTCGAAGGGGAATGCAATTACATCTTAGTAACGATGACACTAATCAAGAAGAAGATGGCCAAGAGAAAGAGAGGAAAAAATCTTATAAATGGGTTTGTCCTGGTTGTGATTTAATTGTTCGTTCTACTAAGCCCGATGTATCCCTAAAATGTATGGAATGCAATGAAGAGTTGGAAGAAAGAGACTAAGGGAGAGGTGTTCTCTCCCCTTTATGGAGGTAAAAAAATGCTAACTTGTGCTTATTGTGCCACTGAATTAAGTTCTAAATACTGTCCTTTTTGTGAAATGGAATTAAAGGATTATCAAATATCAAAGAATGGAAAGCGTATGGCAAGGACCTTAGATTTTATTCCGGCAGAGGTAGAAATCTTCCAGGATACTAAGTCCCTTATGCAGAAAGAAACTATTGAATTGTTATTCTTATTGCGCTATGCCAGAAAACACCGTTCCGATGTATATAATTTACGTATAAACGTCCATAGGGCAACCGAACAAGGGAATGAAATGCAGGAATATAACGCTGCTTCTTATAGTGATTATGAAGAAGCAACTCGAAAAGTATGGGTGATTGAAAATATTATTAAGGAGCGTATAGGTTACTTCCCTAGTAAGGTGACTGAAAAATTCATTTATATTTATCTGGGCCGTATAAATCAATCTAACGAAAAGAAGATGAAAATTAAAGAATCATCGGTACAAGAAAATGCTTGAGTATAGGATTAGAAGGGAGGGAACTGTATGCATCCAATGAATAGTCTTTTCCCATTGTTGATAGGGTTATTTTTATATCTTGTTTTGAATCCTTTCTCCCAGTCATTCGACCTACTATCTGTTTATTTCATTTGTGCTGTTCCAGCTGGTTGGTCAATGATTAACCGTTATAAAAATAGACCGACAGATACGCAGATCATTATTCGTGAAATATATCGAGTGCGTTCTGATATATTCTTCGATTTATTTTTTTTAGCAATACGAAAGGGGTTTAAGTTTTTTCTTGCCCTTATAATTGGCTGGTTAATTGCCCCTTATTTATTATTTGAAGCGATAACAGGAATTAAATCAGCTATAAGAAAAATGAGTAATAAAGGAGTAGCACAATGAGGGTGATCGTAGCAGAAAATAAAATTACGAGGAATAAAAAAGGAGCTGGAAAGAAAGCTCCTTTTTCTGGCCAATGGCAGCACGTGTTAAAACAAAAAACCACCTTAAGGTGGTCTTGTGCTTTAGTTTCTAAAATATGACGCTTATTTATTTAATCGATTAATTACATCAGCCCAAAATTCTTCCGATACTTTTAATTCAAAGGCATCCAGTTCTTTTGTTTGTTTGAGCGAATCTAGGTGTTTAAGCATTTCTTGCTTCGTTTCAAAAATTCTTTTGATATTATTGTTTAGTTCATTAATTTGCTCTATAACAATACCTTCATCATTTTTATAGATTTCTAAAGTCCCCATTTTATCTCCTTTATTTTAGGTTATTATCTAACTGTAAAATTAAGCAAAAGGGTCGTCGAAATCATCGAGACTCGACCATGCAGAGTTAGAGCTCTCTTCTTTTTCTCTTGGTTCTATTGTTTTTGCTGTCTCTTTTGTAATTACTTCTTTTTCTGGTTGTTCCTCTTTTTGTGTTTCTGGTTGATATATAGGTTGCTTTCCATTAGTTGATGAAAGATCAAAATTAATCTTTCTTGGCATTACTTCTGCAACATCTACAAAGCCTGTTTGGTTGTAAAGTTGTTGAGCTGCATATAAGAAGAAGTTAGATAGGTCGGATTGTTTGTTAATCCATTCTACAAATTCAGGTGTAATATCGCGGCTTAAATAAATGTTTATCCTATCTCCTTGCTTGTATACTTTATTTCGAGTGCGTGCCACTTGCAGTTACACCTAATTCTCTTTCTTTCTGTTGTTCGTACCTTGGTGAGCATGTATATACGAGTAAGCCGCGCGCATTTACAAACATAGGGTCTTTTAAGAATGTAACGTTAGTCATACGATCTTTGGATTTAAGAATTGGCTGCAAGTAAGGTTTAAGTATTGCTGCTCCACCGCCATAGATAAACACAAAAGGGTCATCCTTTAAATCGTCAATCTTATTTATAATCGAGCTGCTAATTTGTGTTGATAGTTGTAACAACCCTGTTTTGGATTCTGCAACTAGATCATTATGACGAGGATGTTCAGGGTCAAAGTAGATTTCGTTAAATTCTGCCATGCTATCAATGGATTTTCTAGGATTATTACGATTCCAACGCTTGATAATTTCATTAATAGTAGATTTAACCCCGAAATTCAATCCTTCTGAAAGTTTAGGGTTATATTTAACGCCTTCTGTCACAACGATTTCAGTTGTGCCAGCACCAATATCAAAATGCAAGAGGGTTTTATTGGTGAAATCTACTTTCATAATTTTATCGCCAATTTCTATTTTTCTTTCTGTAACTTTTCCGTTTTCATCAAAGACTACACCCCAAGCTGCAGCTGCGCCTTCAGGTAAGCATTTGCAGTATTCGATTTTTAAAGTGACATAAACATTCCTTCCTGATGGATGATGGAAGATAATTTCGTGTGTACCCATAAAACGAGTAGCGTTATTTTTGGCACTTTCTTGTGTAATAGTATTTACTGGTAAGGCAACAGATAGATCATAAGAAACTTCAATATTATCTTGCCCGTAATTCTTTTTGATTGCATCGATGGCGAGCCCAGAAAGTGTCACAATAACAGGAATTTCATCTTTAGATTTATCGGACTTTTTTTCTAATTCATTTGGTGTAAGGTTATCTTTTAAAACTTTTTCTCCTATTATATATCTTTCTCCATTCCTTGTTAGAGCTTTAGAATTGATAGTTACATCAATATTTTCTAATAAGTCACTAGCTGCAATATCATCCATGTCCATTAATTCAGTTGTTTCGCCCATGTAATAAGAAAAAACAGTAGGAATTGTTATAGGGTCTGTATCTTTAACCCAAAGTTTTAATCCGTTGTTTCCAGCATCTGCACCAGCTTTTAAAATCGTCATCAGAAAAACACTCCTTAATTGGTTTATTTTGCTATCTTTAGTATAGTATACATCTATTTTAATACTATGGCAATACATTTTATGTATTTTATGCGCACAAAATGCGCAAATAAATAATATTTTTATACATATAATATATTATATTGTGCGCACAAATAGTGCATAAAAAAACCGATTGGCTTCTTTTCGCCGATCGGAAGAATAGTAGACAAACAAAAAAGTTTTATGTATAGTTATAGATAATTCTAAAATTTACTAGTCTAAGAGATTTTTTATAATAAAAATACAATAATAAATACATAAAAAAACAAGTTAAAAGAGCCGTGCTGTCAACACCGCTCTTTTAGAAATAAGCTAGCTCCACGGCAACCAACCTCGAACTAGCTTTGATAGGTAAATCATGATGCTGTCAACATCATGATTGTTCTTATTCATATATGTACTTATCATATATGAAATTTTGGATAATTGCAATGTTTTTTGTTCGGTAAAACCTAACAAAATTCTGCATCTTTCTCTATCAAAGTTAAAGGTTTAGGACCGCTACAGGGCAGCTTGTGGCGGTCTTTTTGTGTGGAGAAGGAGAAGAAATGAACGCATTAAGAGAGATTTATAGAGATCAACTAACAGAATTACCAAAAAAACAAATAGATAAGCAGCAAAACGGTTATAACAGTCATTTGGGTTGGGTTTATGTTTGTAATACGTTTTACGAAAAGCCTAAAGCTGTGCGTACATATCGCTCCTTATTTGGTGCAACAGAAGCGTATACATATTACACACCTAATACGTTTTACCGCAATGATCAACGTCATGAGGGTTCTTTACGATGGCTAAATGCTATGGTTATTGATATAGATACAAAAAATGGATACAACCAGGGCGGGCTTTTTCTCCCTGATGTATTGGATTCTGTAAATGATGCAGGACTCCCCATGCCTTCTTTAGTTGTTTCAACACCTTCAGGTGGTTTTCACCTTTATTGGTATTTGAATAGCCCTAAAAGAGCTTTTCCAAAAGTGACAGCTCATTATAAACGAATTCAAATGAGTATTGCTGAAGCTTTAAATGGCGATTTACAGGCTGTGGGAGCAGAGCGATGGTTTCGTATGCCTACCGAATCAAACATTGTTTATCAGACTGATAGTCGTATTAGTTTTGATAATCTATGTGACTGGTTATCTATTTATCAAGAAGAAAAAGCAGAAGAAAGGAAAGTAACTTGTGTAGGTGTAGATGGATTACTACAACATCCAGCAATCAAAAAGCTTTTAGAAGGCGTATCAGAAGGTCAAAGAGATAACACTTGCTATACGCTTGCTTTGGCATACAAAGCGAATGGATACAGTGAAAATGAAACAGAAGGTTTTTTGCAAGAATGGAATGCTTTAAATGAGCCACCCATGCGTCAATTAGATGTTAAAAGAAAAGTAAAAAGCGCATTTAAAAAAGATGCTCCGCATGGCCCGTCATCTTATTGGATTCGCTTGCTTTCAGATATGCCATTTACTTATCAAACATGGGAGGAAGCAAAACCAAGAGAAGAACGTACATATAGCCATTTTGATGAATGGAAAGAAGATATCATTAACTATTTAAAAGCCAAAGGAGGAAGTGTATCTGCTGCACAAAGAAAGATTGCTGAAGAGGTTAGGTCGTCATCAAATGAGAAAAAAAACATCCCGTATACAACTTTTAAAAAGATTATAGAACACCTTGTTCAAATTGGAATAATTACAAAGAAGATAGAAGGAAAAGGACGTGCTGCGGAAACTACTTTAACCCTTATTAAGAAAACAAAAGTCATCCCTTTCCAACGCAAAAGGGAACAAAAAAGAAATGGGTCCAATTCAAATACATTTATAGATCAGGTGGTGGGTGGGTTTACTGGTTTGTTTTTGCTTTCTAATAATTCTTTATCTGGCTCTTCAAAATTATTTGAGGAACCAGCTTCTTTACTATTGCCTTCTGGGAAAAATAGACCACCTAAAAACAGGAAAAATACTGGTGTATATTGGGAATAAGGTCCCTTGTATATAATTTCCAGTGTGTTATGATTAAGGCAATTAATCCTATAATCAAATATTAAATAATACTAATCACCACTTTAAGTAATTAATTAATTGGTTTGGGTGGTTGAGCCGTGGCCGGTCCTGCCAAATGATCACGGCTAGGTGAATCGTTTACCCGTGATCATTTGGCAGGACCTTAGATATTTAATCCACTTACCTGATTTCAAATGTTATGTAGTGGTAGGGGGGGAGTGGTGAATAGTAAGTAAGTGAGAGAGAGTAAGTAAGTTAAGTAAGTTAAGTAAGTAAGAGAGAGTGAGTGTGGGGGGAGGTAAGTGGGTAGAGAGTTAAGTTCAAGAGAGTAAGTAAGTAGTTCAAGAGATGAAGTTCAAGAGAGAGGGGAAAAGAGTGTATTTTATGAGAGTGTGGTGGATAGATCGGTTAGGATAAAGAGGTAATCAGAAGTTAGAATTTTGTAATTGGTAAATAAGTGTAATTGAGAAAATAATATATTAGTTGATAATGCGTTTTTAGGGAGGTGGAGTATTTGAGGTATCATTTATTGCCATTTTTGATTCCGAAAAGTGGAAAAATTTATGAATTAAAGACAACGATGGATGCAAAGATTTTGTATTTTAAAGATGAAACAGCATGGTCGACAATGTTGAGTTTTCTAAATAGACCATGGTATAGAAGATTGATTAAGCAAGAATGGATTAGTTGGGAAATTATTGCCACAAAAGATGATATAAGATTTTTTGTTTGGGTTCCTGATGATCATGTAGGAAGAGCATTTAAAAGTAAATATTATGCAGAACATCCAGAAGTAGAAATTACAGAAGTTAACCCTACTCCATTAGATTTTAAACGCCCTCATGCAGCAACGAAGCTATTCACCGAGAGTCATTGGACAGTTCCCATCAAGACATACCACAATGAAGTTGTAGATACCCAAGCAGAAATAATTGAGTTTTTAGATGGATTAGAAGATGAGCAAGAAATTCATATGCAATTTTTAGTTCAGCCGGCTTATGGCACTGAGAGAAGTTTTAGAGGAATTACTAAACAATTTCATAAACAAGGCGCAGCGGATGAAACATTAGAAAAAGATAATGAGTTATATTTGTCAGCTATTGAGGGGAAATCAACTCGTGTTTTATCTAGGATTGGCATAAAGGTTGTTGCGTTTGGTCGAGATCAAAAAGATGTTAAATCTTTAATTAAAAGCGCTAAAGGTTCTATAGGTACTTTCTCTAGCGGAAGGCTTAATCAGTTAAAAGGTCGTGAATGGTGGTGGTTTCGAACGATTCGCCCTTTATTTCGATGGGAGTTTCAAAATCGATTATTTTCCATTGAAACAAAAAAAAAGCGAGTTATTTTAGGCACTGAAGAAATGGCCGCAATTATGAGATTGCCAAGCGAACGAGTGCAAAATAATAAGTTGAATCGTTTGAAAATGAGGGCTACCCCATTGCCAAAGGAATTAAAGAAGCCTTCATTTGACCCGAATTTGACGATATCCCTAGGAGATCATCAATATCATGGGCATGAAACTAGTGTATTGTTTGATTTAGCTACACTTAGATATCATGCAGCATTTCTTGGAATGTCTGGTATGGGTAAATCAACAGCGATGTATAATCTCGTGGAAGATTTAATCAAATTGGATGGAGTTGGTACATCTATAGGTGGAACGGTTATTGATCCCCATGGTGATTTATGTCAGGACATTGCAGCACGTATTCCGCCTGAAAAGCAGCATCTTGTGAGATACATCAAATTTTCAGAAGGGGAACTTCCTTTTAATGTTTATGATGTTGATTTTGCTACAAGTGAGGATAAAATTGCACAAACGGTAGCAGATGTATTAAAACGAACTTGGAAGGATTTTTGGGGTCCTAATATTGATGATAATTTCTTAAATGGAGGAATCGTCTTACAACGAGTAGGGGAAGCAAGCTTGCCGAATTTACAGAGGCTTTTAAGTGACCCTGATTATCGTGATTCTGTTTTAGAACGTTTGGATCGAGCAGACCCTATAGAAAATGACTTGTTCCTTTATTTTGCGAATTTACAACAGTTGCAAGATAGGGAACTTCAAGCAAAAACAAATTCTACTCTTAATAAGCTTCGTAAAATTACTTTATCAGGTGTATTAGGAAAAATGTTGAGAGCAAAAACAAATGGTTTACGCTTTCGAGAAAGTATGGATGAAGGGCGAATCAATTTATTGGATTTATCAGAGTTAACCAGTGATGAAAAGAAATTGATAGGCTCAATGTGTTTAACGTTTGCTGAATTGGCAGGAAAAAGTCGTGCAGATACACCAGCATCTGAAAGAAGCCGTTTACCTTATCATTTTGTGATGGTAGATGAGGCGCCAACGCTTATGGAGCATAGTACTGACGCTATCGAATCTTTTGCTTCGGAACTTCGGAAGTATAAAACATCTATTATTTTAGGTATGCAGGGGATTAAAGATCAGCTGCCACGAGAAGTTGCGTCAGCGATTTTCAGAAACTTTGGAACGCTTGTTTCTTTCCGTTTAGGAGAGCCTGATGACGCAGCATATGTGAATAGATCGATGACATCGGAAACATTAAAAGAATCGGATTACCTTCAAGTTGAGCCTTATCATGCATATATGCGTATGCAGGTTGGAAATGAACGAACAAGACCTTTTCTGATTCGGATGAAAGCACCACAAGAAGCACTTTATCAATCTTCGATTCCTGGTATTAAACAAAGAACGATTGAAGAGGCATTAGAGTATGAAAAATTAGCTGTTCCAGTGGTTACGAAAGAATCGGAAGTAGAACCAGTTGATGAATATATGGAATTAGATGTGTTGGTTGGCGATGGTGAAATTCCTGACCAAGAAAATGAAGCATTTCATGAAATAAGTGGTGAATTACATGCTTTAACAGAAGAATTAATGGAACAAGATGAGCAGAAAGATGAATCTGAAAATGATGGTTTAATTGCTGATGACACAAATCAAGAGGACACACCAAATCTAGAAGATAATCAGGAGAAGAGGGAGTCAAATGATAAAAAAGCGGTTAATATCGAGGATTTATTGGTTTAGGGGGTTAATGAGGAATGGTAAAAAGAATCGGAGATATAGAAGAACAATTATTTGTATCATTGCATGACTTGGTTTTTGTAGATGTACCGTATTTAGAAAAATACATCTATGTTCACCCTGACGGGACAGCTTATTCTAGACCGTGGATATCACGGCAAATGAACGCATTGCAAAGAGAGGGTTATATTAAATCTTTTCCAGTTGCTAAAGCGTCAACACGTGGAAATGACCGTTTAGTTTACACCTTAGATAATAAGGGTGTGCAAGAAGTGAAAGAAATTTTAGGTGAATCTGATTGGGATAAACGGTGGACTGATCGTACACCAACATATATTTATCATTCATTGCAGATGTCTCATATTCAAGGTGCTTATGCTTCACAAAAAGATAAAGTATTTGCTTTTAAAGAGTTTTTCTCTGAAAGGCGAGCTTTCAGGAATTATGGGGAATCCTCAAAAGACAAAGAAGGTAAAGTGAAGCAATCAGCAACTACTGTAATTCGGCCCGATGGTGCATTTGTTTTAGAACGAACGCTCAATGAGCAATCTATTCAAATCTTATACTTAGTGGAATTGGAAAGAAGTCGTCAAAGGATTGATGTCACCATAAATAAGTTGCGACGCTATAACGAATATGTCAGAAAATGCGCTTATAAAGATGATGTGGTTTTTGGTGATAATATACAACTTGTTCGTGTTTTATTTGTATCGAGTAACCAAAACGAAAGAGATCAATTGATGAGAAATGCTAAAAAAGCAGAATCAAGAGAAATCGAAAAAATTGGCGGTGCTTTGATGTTTGCTACTTATGATGAGGTTTTAGAAAATCCTTACGGTGACATATGGAAGGCTGCGCATTCTACTGACCAAGATAAACTATATAGCCTATATAAACGTATAGAATAAAAAGTTGAATATCAATATTCAAAAATTGAAGCTGCACTTGAAAGGAGGTGATTGGATTGGGGTACAAGGTGAAGCGAGGTTCTTCATCGAGTGGTGATAGTACCATTAAAGATATGCTATTGGGCTTTTTAAAGCGATTAGTCGGATTAGTCATCATTCTTGCACTTATGATTATTGCTGGATACTTTCTATTTCAATTTGCTTATGATCAATATCCACCTTTCGCAGAAGCAGCAGATGATGTCTTAGGTTGGCTGAAAAGCTTTTATACTGAATATGGTATTTGGGCAACTCTAGGATTAATTCTTTTCCTTTGTATAGCTGTTTGGGCTTTAGGAGAAGAAGCCAAGAAAAAAGATAGTAGAAAGAAAGCCATGGAAGAAATGATGAAATAAAAAGGAGGGTATTATGAAAAAGCGAGAATATCCGAAAACGGTATTCAGGAAAAAAATGCTTAAAGGTGTGTTTTGGACTGGGTTTGGGCTTGTGTTGTTCTTATCAATTATCGCTATAGTCAGAGTGGGAAATGCAGGAGCCAATGAAGCAAAAGAAGAGATTCCGACAGAAGCACAAGAGGAAGTGATAAATCTAGCAGCTAAAGAGGGCGGTCAAACCTTTGCGCAAAACTTTGCGTCTCAATATTTCATTTGGGATAACACCGATGAAGCAAGAGAAAAAAGAGGGGAACGCTTATCTAAATATTTAGCTGAAGGATTAGATCAGCAAGCAGGATTATCTTATGAAGGGATGGAATGGAGCAGCACGTTATCTTCTTCACAAGTATGGAAGGTAGAAGAAACGAAAAAAGATGAAGCTTTGATTACACTACGAATCAATCAGAACTTGAAAAAGGTGATTCCACCTGACAAAAAGGCAGTAGAAAAAGCTAAGAAGGATAAAAAGAAACCACCTCAACCTAAAGAAGAAACATCAGGACCACACGAAAAATACTTTGTTGTTCCAGTGAAAACAGATGGCCAATCTTATGTAGTGCATCAAATACCTTATTTCGTGGCTGCCCCTCAAAAGCCAGACATTGCAGCAGACACTAAAATAAGCGAAGAAGATAAAGTGTTAAGTTCTGAATTGCAGGAAGAAGTAAAAACCTTCTTATATACTTTCTTCAAGGTATATACGACAGGCACACAAGAAGAATTAACTTATTATTTGAAAGATAATGATGATTCAGTTTTATCTATGACTGGTATCATGACTTTCAAAGAAGTGAAAAACCTTGTCGTGAAGGAAGGGGAAAAAGAAGGAGAATATATCGTTCATGCCACGGTTGCTTTTAGCGATCAACATTCTAAAGCAGAACTTGTTTACCCGTATGAAATGGAAATTGTCAAAGATAATCGATGGTTTGTAAATGAATTAAAGAATCAATAATTAGGAGGTTCATAGATTATGAATTTTGGAGAAAATATTCAAAGTTGGTTTTCAACACAAATTGGTGCTTTGTTTTTGGTAGCTATCGGAGCTATAGCAATTTATTTCTTAGTGAAAAGAGAGTTTTCTAGGTTCGTTGGATTTGCTATATTCGCGATGGTTGTAGGAGTATTTGTATTTAACCCAGACACAATTACAAATCTTGGTTCTAACTTATTCAGAACCGTGTTCGGAGGGTAATATATGAGACCAAAGATTCTACGAACCTATAACAGTGTATGGAAAGTGGAAAAGGTACTTTATGGGGTGCAAGACATCCCACTGCCGATACCTGTGACGTATCGGCAGATAGGATTTTTTGCGGGTGGAGTTGCCTTGGTTTGGTTCCTAAACAAATTCCCCCCTTTAAGTTTAATTGATTTGGGTTTGATTGAATACATCTTTTTACCGGGATTATTTTCCTGGTTTTTTACCAAACAACTGTTAGATGGAAAAGCGCCGCACCGATTCTTTTATCGGGCGGCACAATACTACCTTAGCCCTCGCCGTATAAACCGATATAAGGAAGTTTCAGAAGTGAAGGCTCCTTATAAATATAAAAGTTCTATTAGTTATCGAAAGCTTAGTTATCAAAAAAAGGATGGTGAAGTAAATGAACATCGAATTTCCCGTTAAATATTTTGAAGGCAATTTGGTGTTTTCTCAAGATGGCAGTTGTTGGGCTTATTATAAATTAGAAGGGTTTAATTACGATTTCCTTGCAACTGACGAGAAGGACATTATTTTCACCAAAATTAAAGCATTTTTTTGGCAAATTAACTTAGATACTCATTTGCTTGTTGTTCCGAATTTTCAATCGATAGAAGAGAAACATAATAAATTCAAAAAAACATTAACAGGTCCATTAAAAGAAGCTGCTGCTAAACATACGGATGACGCAGCCATCCAATTGGAAAGTATGTTAGGCAAAGAAGGAACAGAGTATTTGTTTTTCATTGGCGTAAAATTGCCGAAACCCGACAATGTAAAAAATAAAAAATCCTTTCTTCAGGACTTAAAAGAAGCGTGGAAAGAATTTATTAGCGGTGTGAATGAAGCATCAGGTCTAGATACACCTGAAATTATCGAAGATGAAATTTTGCGTAATCGTAAATCGGAACGACGTATTCATAATAAAGTTCATTCACGTATGAGAGCTGAACCAGTGGATGAATTAACAGTTCAATGGTTGATTAGAAGAAACTTTTATCGAGGGATTGGGAAAGCGCCTCTTATACAAAATTGGAGTCCAGCTTACACAGTGAATTATAAAGAATATGAGGAAGAGAATGTAACTGTTCGCCGCCCGATGCATCATGACATTCTACGTTTAACCGAAGGGTTAATCGATGATTCTCCTAAACGCAGCCTTTTATTAAAGCAAATTCATGAAGGTGAAGAAAGAGAAGGGCATGTCGCTTTTCTAACTGTTTCAAGTGTACCTTATGAATTAGAATTTCCGAATGAAGAATGGATATATGCCATTCAAAGCCTTGATTTCCCTGTAGAAATCAGTATTCGCACAGAAACGATGGATAATCGTAAAGCTTTATCAGCTGTACGAAACAAACAGAAAGAATTAAAAGACCAAGATCGTCACGCAAGAGAAACAGGTAATGATACAGGGTTGAACGTATTGGAAGGAAGGCAAGAAGCGCATGAGCTAGAAGCTCATTTACAAAAATCACGAATGCCATTAATTAAAACATCTATTGTTTTCGCTGTATCTGCATCAGATGAAGATGAATTAAAAAGACGTTGTGATACGTTGAAGGACCATTACCAAGATATGATGTTTCAAATCGAGCAACCTTATGGTGATCAGTGGCTTGCATTTAATGAGTTTCTACCAGCAGCTAAAAGGTATGTTACCGATTATGTTCATTTCATGGAGCCTGCGACAGTCGCAGGAGGGATGTTTGGAGCTACTAAACAATTAGGCGATGGAGAAGGTTTTTTTATCGGTTCAACAGGTATCTTAGACCAACCTGTTTATATTATGCCTAACCGAGCTGCACAAGGGATTAGAGGAACGAAAACAAATGCTTTATCAGCAGCATTTCTTGGCTCACTAGGTGGAGGAAAATCCTTTTGTGCTAACTTGATTACGTATTTATCGGTATTATCAGGAGGAAAAGCTTTAGTGGTGGACCCAAAGGGAGATAGAGATGAATGGGGCGACAAGCTTTATGATTTAAGAGACCATGTCAACATCATTTCGCTTTCTACGAAAGCAGAGGATGCTGGAAGGCTCGACCCGTTTTCCATACACGATAATATCAAAGAAGCTGAAACGCTTGCTCTAGATATCCTAACGTTCCTTACAGGTGTACGTTTAGATGATTCTAAACGATTTCCTAAATTAACACATGCTGTGCGTGTGGTTGCCGAAGGAGAAAAGCCTTGTTTGAAAAAAGTAATGCAAACCTTGCTAAATGATGATGACGAAGTGGCAAGAGAACTTGGTGGACATATTCAGTCCTTTAGTGAATTATCCTTTGCACAGCTATTATTCGGTGATGGAGAGGGTCAATCATCTATTAGCTTAGAAACAGCATTAAACGTTCTACAAATACAAAATTTAGAGTTGCCATCACCTGACACACCTCCAGAAAAATATAACTTATCTGAAATGCTTTCTATAGCAATGATGCTTCCAATTTCGTCGTTCGCATTAAAATTCATTCATTCTGATCGTAGTATCTTTAAAGTGGTGTTACTTGATGAAGCTTGGGCAATCTTAAACACAAGCCAAGGGAGTCACTTAGCTACACGTCTTGTACGTGCAGGGCGTTCTATGAATGCTGGAATTTACTTTGTAACACAAAATGCGGATGACTTGTTAGATGAAAAAATGAAGAATAACATCGGTATGAAATTTGCTTTTAGAAGTACCGACTCAAAAGAAATTGAAAATGTGCTTTCCTTATTAAATTTAAAAAATACTGAATATAACGCATCTATATTGAGTGAATTACAGAATGGCCAATGTCTATTTCAAGATATTTCTGGTCGTGTAGGAGTTGTTTCCATTAATGCTTTATTCCATGACTTATTCGACGCATTCGATACAAGACCACCTGCTGAAAGGGTTTCGGAGGAAATAGAAGAAAATGAGGTTTTACAAGAAAAGAATAATCAACCAGAAAAAGAAGAAACGGAGGTTTATGTATGAAGAAATGGTTAGTTGCAGCAGGATTGACAACAACAATCTTCGTTACCGCAGCATGCGGTAACGAAGAAGTAAACGGTCAAGGACCTTCAGATGTAGCGATTCAGTGGGTAAATGCAGAAATACAAAATAATCAGCATAAAATGCTTGAATTATTAGATGAAAAATCAATTGCCTTAGATAAAGAAATTAAGGGAGATAACGAAAGTGAAGCTGAAAACTATAAGTTAACCGAATGGAAAGCTTCAGATAATCGATATTTTTATGAAATGATTTATGAAAATCCAGAAGATAAAAAAATGGTTACAGAAAGAATGGAAATCATCAAAACGGATGATGGCTGGAAGCGTACATCTTACAGTGATCTTCGTAATTTCGATACACATATTGCAGATATAGAACCGAAAATATTAAAGGAGCTGCATAATCAGTGAAAAAAATCTTGAAGCTATTGGCTGTCATCTGTTTAATGTTTGTGACAATGCAAGTACCTGTAGCCGCAGAGAGCTTACAAGATAATCTTGTTCCACAAGATAGAGATACACAAAGAGTAGGAGAGGTAGAGCTCGAGTATAATGAGCATCCACAACATCATTACGAGCTTGACACTTATATTGATACGTCTGGTGACTGGATGCCTTGGAATTGGATGGATGGCGCAGGAAATCAAATTTATATCGCTTTAATGGAAATGGTTAATGCGATATGGATGCTTAATAATCTATTAGCTAATTTTACAATGGTCATTGTTCAAGAAGCATTTGCGCTTGATTTTGTCTCAAGTGTGATTGATCAGATTGGTGCAGCGATTTCTAGTATCGCAGGATTTAATTCAAATGGATTTATGGGGAATGGACTTTGGCCATTATTAATCACCTTTATTATATGCATGGTAGGTGCATGGGCAGCCTATGTAGGGATGATAAAACGGGAAAGTAGTAGGGCATGGGGTGGAATCATTTCAGCTTTAATTATCTTTGTTTTTTCAATGGGGTTCTTCGCTAATTCTGCGAAATTCTTAGGTGGTATTAATGAATGGTCTAGTGAATTACAAAGTAACATTTTAGGGGTTTCAGCAGGTATTGTTAATCCTGGATCGGGTTACAGCAAAGATGAGGGGTTAGCTACTATCAGAAATCAGATGTTTGATTTAATGGTGAAAAAGCCATATTTGCTTATGCAATATGGAACTACACAAATTGATAGTAACCGAGTAAATCAAATATTAGAGGTTGACCCTATTCTTAATCCTGAAGATCGTGAAGAATTAGTAAAAGCAGAAGTAGAAAGAAATGAAAATACAATGATGTCAGCTTCAGGTATCAAACAAAGAGCTGCGTTTGTTCCGTTACTTTTCATCGCAAATACCATCATCGGAGTTTTTCTGCTTCTTATTTCAGGAACAATCATTTTATATCAATTAATCTTTTTAGTTTTAGCTTTATTTGCACCAGTTCCATTATTGATGGCTTTAATACCGAGTTGGAAACAAACAGCTCTTAATTGGATTATGAAACTCGTTCATGCGCAGATTATGAAGATTGCTATAGCTTTATTATTAACTATCTTGTTTGGAGTCTCCGCAATTCTTTACCGAGCTACAGAAAGCTCTGATTTAGGTTATCTAGGTATGATGTTATTACAAATTATTTGTTTTGTAGGTGTTTGGGCAAAACGAAAAGACTTGTTTGGAATGGTATCAACAGCTGCAAGTAATATTCAAAGTAGTACCGGTCAAACATTAAACAATTACAGAAATCGCTTTAATCAAGCCAAGAATAATTTACGTAGAGGTAAAGAGTTAATGAACGGCGAGAAGAGTCCTTTACCTTTAGCGAACCGCAAAACAGGACTTAAACCACAGCCCCATATTGGTAAGCTAGACGAACAACAATTAGCTGAACGTAAAAAGGCATTAGGTGAAACAAAAGACCGTATTTCAGCTGCAGGAAGAAGTATGACTCTTGCTAACCGTAGTGATCAAGAGTTTCAAGAAGGAAAAGAAACGTATAAAAACCAACTCCATAATCGACCAGACATAGCAAATGCCCCAACTAATCAAGAAGAGCTTATGGACCGTCAGATTGATTCTAATAGCCAAGATAAGAGTAATGATAATGTAACGAATATAGATGATTTACGACGTCGCCGTATGGGTTCAGGCAATACAATCCCATTAGTGAATAGATATCCTGAAAAGCCTGCGGATAAAGAAACAGCTTCTACACTCGAAGGTATGGATATTAATGATCGTCAACAGTCAGAGCGTAATGTCAATCATCAAAATATGCGCGAACATACAGACAACATTCAAGAGAAGCAGCAATCAAATCTTGCCGAACGTCGAACACTTCATAATGACACAGATAAACAGACCGCTCAAGAAGTGATTAATCGAAATCAATCTACTCATGACAATGATGTTAAGAACATTCAAAACACAGTGAATCGTGACCGTATCACACAAGAAAGCAACGTTTCTAACGAAACGGTCAATCGTAATTTAATGAATAACGAAAATACACAAAGAAATATTAGTGAGACTGTTAATCGACAAATCACTAATAACGAACAGATAAATCAAAACTTCAATGAAACAGTTAATCGAAACATCACAAATAATGAAAGTACGCAAAGAAATATCAATGAGACATTTAATCGAAATCACATCACCAATGAGAACAATGCAAGTACTCAACAAACAACATCAAACGGAGCAAGACGAGTTAGTAAAATGACAGCTGAAGCAATTCAGACAATCATTAATCGAGCAAAGAATGACGATAAACCATTAACTAAATGGGAAGCCGAACAAGTAGCTGAATGGAGAAAGAAACAAGGTAATCAAGAGAATGAAGGAGGTAACTAATGTTTGGATGGGATTTTGAACACAGTAAAAGAGATCGTGTGAAACTGTTTATATTTACCCTTTCCATTTTCCTTGTCGTGGGCTTTACCACATATTTTTTTCTCAACAAAATGGCAGTAGATTCAGGGCAATCAGAAGAGGTAGTCGAATCAGTGGAAAACACTGATTCTGGCCCTTCATCAGCCGTTCAAGATACAGAAAATGACGAAGAATCAACAACAGCAACTAAGACATACAACCAAACAGAGCAATTCTCCGAAGAACAAATGGAAAGGTCCAAAGATGTCGCTATAAAATTTGTAAAAGCATATCACACTTATAATGCTGAAAAGCCGATGGAGTATTTAGAAAATGCGCAACCGTTTATGACGGGTGCTTTGTATAAGAAATTCGAAAAAAAACCTCGTAGAGAGCCATTAGAACGAACTTATTTAACGGTGGATGAAATAGATATTACACAAGTTTCTAACGCTAGCAGCATTGTTGTCCGTTGGAATGTGATGGTAAAAGGGGAAGCTAAATCCGTTGATGGTTCTACTCAAAAAATAGAAGATTGGTATCTTGTTGGTTTGAGAGAAAATAACGGTGAATGGCTTGTAGAGGATGTGAATGTAAATGTCTCAAGCTAATGACCCAAACGACAATTATGAATCAGATGGCAGCTCGGCGCTAAAAAGCGCAGCTGCCACAGCTGGGAAAGCAGCCGCAAAGAAAGTAGGGCAACAAGTTGCTAAAAAGGCAGCACAAAAAGCAGGAACTGCCGCAGCATCACAAATTGGTTGGCCCATCATATTAGGGGTTGCAGCTGTTGTTATATTGTTTATTGGTATAGCTGTATCCGTCTTTTTCCTTTTAGCTTCTAGTGCAGAACAAGAGACAAAAACGCAAACAGGAGGGCTATGGGGCGGTGATATTTCGGAGTTAGGTCAGAATGAAATTCCTTCCGTATTTATACCTGTTTATCAAGCAGCACAAGAAGCTTATGGCGTACCGTGGAATTTGTTGGCTGCGCACCATCGAGTAGAAACGCATTTTTCAACAATCGAACCGATGATTTCGCCTGTGGGCGCACTTGGTCACATGCAATTTATGCCCTGTACATGGGTTGGATGGGGGCATCCAACTTGTTCAGGGCTTGGCGCAGGGAATATATCAGATTCTGATTTATCAGATCCTAAAGTGATAGAAAAGTATGGTGGGTATGGTGTAGATGCGAATAACGATGGAAAGGCTGACCCATTCGACATTGAGGATGCCATTTTCTCTGCAGCTAGCTATCTAGCTGCCAATGGCGCAGCTGATGGTAATTTAAGAGAAGCCATATTCGCTTATAACCGAGCTGATTGGTACGTAGAGAAAGTTTTAGGCTTTGCTGATTCATATGTAGATGGATATGTTGCTGTAGATGGCACAGAAGGTTTAAGCGGTGTAGAAGTAGTTGACATTGGGCGTCAATGGATTGGTAATTCTGAATACGTCTTTGGTGGTGGAAGAAACCAAAGTGATATTGCAGCAGGGCGCTTTGATTGTTCAAGCTTTGTACATTGGGCTTTTGATCAAGTTGGTGTAAATCTTGGGCCATTAACATCAACTACTACTGATACATTAAAGAATCTTGGTGAAACCGTATCGGTAAAAGAAGCGAAACCAGGAGACCTTGTTTTCTTCAATACCTATAAAGATGATGGGCATGTAGGCATTTATATAGGGGATGGAAAATTCATAGGTGCTCAAACGAGTAAAGGTGTAGCAATTGAAGATATGACAAGTGGGTATTGGAAAGATACATTTAACGGTAGAGTGAAACGACTTTAAGGGAGGAAATCAAATGATTATTTCAACAGGAGATATTAAAGAAAAATATGAGATATTAAATGTTTACTATACTTATGCTGCATCTCCTATAGAAGATACAAGGTTCATCAGGTTTACAAAGGAAAAAGACGACATGATTATAAAAGCTTTGGATAAAGTTAATTTAAACTTGATAGAATACGCTGAAAACATAGGAGGAAATGGGATTATCCATCTTCGTTATGATACTAAATTTTTTAATCAAGATAAAAATGTTATGGTTACAGGATATGGAACTGTAATTAAATTGATTGATTAATAACCACGAAGCAGCCTTAATGGCTGCTTTCAGAGTGTAGACAAACCCCTTTTTCAAAAATCCAGTTGGAGAAAAAGGGGCCTTGTTCCTTTTTTAGTTACATATATGGTAGTTTCTATTTGGTGAAATCGCCATATATAGATAAGTTAGCAATTATAAAAAGTGGCTGTCGACTTTGTCGACAGCCTGAAAGGAGCTTAGAATTAAGCTCCTTTTTAGTGTGTATTATTATGTGATTTATGATGTGACATAGGTGAGAAATAAAATGATATTTAAATTGCTAATCATCTTTTTGCACCTCAAAAGTGAACCCGTTAGTGGTTTACTTAGGAGGTTTTTTACAAATGTTTAATTATCAATAAACAATAAAAAAACAGATACAATTAATCACAAAAAGTATACCCAGACTCCAAACTACAACCTTCTGACCGAATTTACTTTTGTGATATAAATTAACGAGAATAAAATAAATGGCTAATACTACGCAGATAAATCCTATTCCTTCAACCGTTTCCGAACGTGTATAAGTCTCTTGGTTGATAATAAATACTAAAATCCAAGATATTAATAAAAAAACACCATAAATATTAAGAACCCTTTTTAAATTTTGATCCATAAAGCACCTCCCTCTACGGATTAAATAACCCATTACCCATTATAATAGACCATGATAAAAGAAATATATACAACTTGCAAACGCCTGACTAAATCGATGAGCTTATTTTCCTACGTTTAGCATAGAACCTAGGATTGATTTAATTAAGTTTGCTCAGCATACTTAATTAAATCAATCCCTCACAGATATAAAAACAAAAAAGTGGTGGAAGTTTTGGGAATAAACTTCTACCACTTTTTATTAATTACAAGCCCCGATCTTATTAATCGCAGACGAGGTTTGCGATCCCTTCTTAATTAGTCGTCATTAGGAAAGAGACGATAACAGAGAAGAGCGTCAAAAAGATGCTGAATTAGTCGTAACGAAAGATATGC
>NZ_JBBOWW010000002.1:0-116849 GCF_038007265.1 Cytobacillus sp. FSL R5-0569 | reverse complement strand
TGGAACGCTTCTTTCCTGAAACAGAAGAAGAAACCACGCTTTCTATGGAATATCGAATAAAAGACATTAATATTTACCCGTCAGTTGAAAAAGAAAGTGCTTTAGTGGTATTTGAAGGTTCAACCGTAAATTTAAATAATGGTCAAAGAGAAGATAACAGGATTACTGTAGAAGCATTCTTACAAAATGAAGGGGAAAAATGGATTGTTAATGATTTTAAGCAGATTCATGCAGAAACGTTAGGTTCTTAACTAGGAGGGGGTTAAATTGATGTTGATTTAAAATAACGTCTGATAATTTGTAAAAAAGTTCGATAATTTATAATAAAGTTTGATTAAAATTCCTGTATCAATGCAGGAATTTTTTATTCCGCAATCGGGCCAGATAACGGAATAAGAATTAGCAATGAACTTCTAAATCCGCGGGACATATGATGGGTTTATAATCATATATCTTTGGAGGTATGTTTTAATGAATAACCCTTTTTATATGTATCCTTATTATTCGAACACTTATTATAGTAATGGGCAAATGTGTAATCATGATAATATGTTTGGTCTTGGCTATGGAAATATGTCATATGCTAGGCGCTATGCAAATCAATATTGGTCATATCCAAACACTCAGGGATATACTAGTTCCATATTAAATGACCATGGAAAAGAACCTTTTGTAATAAATATCAATCAGGCTGCTAAACAAAATAATACCTATCGAGATACTATATGGACCGGAAGTCATTTGCAGGTGACCTTAATGAGTATTGACGTTGGAGATGATATAGGGTTGGAAATTCACCCTAAGGTTGATCAATTTCTACGAATTGAGGAAGGTCAAGGACTTGTTCAGATGGGTAAGAGTAAAGATAACCTGAATTTTGTAAGAAATGCGGGTGATGATTTTGCCATTATAGTACCTGCCAATACTTGGCATAATGTAACCAATACAGGTAATATACCGTTAAAGCTTTATTCAATTTATGCACCACCTAATCATCCTTTTGGTACTGTTCATAGAACAAAGGCAGATGCCGAAGGTTAGAAATCTATAGTCTTCTGGAATCGGGCGCAATTATTGAATAAGGTTATACCAGAATCGGGCCATTTTGTGGAATAAGCAGGAACTCGTTCAAGAATTTCCATTATTATTTAAGCATGCTATTTCAATTAACTGTCTGGTAAATAAAGAGTATTGCTTTTGACTGAAAACTTATCAATCCATATTAATTTTTAAATATGTTGAAACTTGTGAAAAAATAAAATGTGTTACAGTATGTGCGATTGGATTTACTTCATCAATAAACTTTTCTGTTTTATCGAACGTTTCAAATTGCATTTTAAGCATATAACACGCACTTCCTGCTATTCGATAACAGAATTCGACGTTTGGAAGTTTCTCAATATAATTTTTAAAAGATTTATAGTCACCATTTTTAACTGTTGCTTCAATTATGCATTGGATTGGTAAACCTAATTTTTCATAATTCACTTCTAAAGTATATTTTTTTATAACTCCAAATGATTCCATTTGCCTTACCCGTTCTGTTACTGATGGGGAGGACAGATTCACCCTTCTCCCAAGCTCGCTCATTGATAGACGGCTGTTATTAAGTAGTTCATCTAAAATTTTTTTATCAATATCATCTATTTTCATTTTTAAAGTCTATCCCCAATAATCGTTAATTTTATAAAAGATTAATTTGATAATCGTTATAAATTTAATTTGTTTTAGTGATTTTATTTTTTATAATTAATTTGTAATTAAATATAACAGGGAGGTACCTATATGGCAAGGATTGTTGGATCTAATTTCGGGGAAACACATTTTCAGAGACTATTGGGGCATAATAAAGAAGTAATGGAAGGATGGAATCAGTTAGGAAATGTGTTAGAAAAAGATGGACTACTAACATCTGAATTAAAGGAACAAGTAAGGAGAACATTAGCCCAAAGTAACGGATGTGAGTATTGTAAGGCGAAAGGAAAACCTGATCCAGATAAGTTTAATGAAAAAACTTCTATTGCAGTAGGATTTGCAGAAGTCTTTTTAAAACAAAAGGGTGACATAGCTGATTCATCTTTTGATATTTTAAAAGAATATTTCACTGAAGAGGAAATAAGTGAATTATGTGCATTTATCTCTTTTACAACTGCTTCACAATATTTTGGTGCAATGATGAAATTAGAACCTTTAAATTAATATTCTATTCATTCCATTATCGGGCGCGATTGCGAAAAAAGTAGTAAAGAGCGATACATATTATACATGACTAATATGTATCACTCTTTATTTTTTATGACTTTTTACGATTTAGGTCTTGATAAATTCCAAAGCTACAATTGAAATTATAAACCATTCACCTTTCCAAAAGAAATTAATTTCGCCTCAGAGCCAATCTGAAGCGTAGTTAATTTCTTTTTTTGCGTAGCTGAAGCATGAACTATTCTTTTTTGCTCAACCAATTATTAATGGCTACTTTTACATTGGTGGTACTGTCTTTTACCTCTTCAAAAATCATGGATAAAAGAGTAAACCAAGATATTTCTTCGTTGTATGGATTATTCTTATTTACATACTTCATGACTTGTTTTAATTCATCCATGCGTGATTGATCGAGTTGTTCATGTAAGAATAATTTGACCATGGCATTCAATAAATTCACATTCTGCACGCTTGCGTCTAGTAATAAAGCGGTTGCTTTTGATGGCGTGACGTCTAAGGCATCTGACAGCTGGCGAATATCTTCATATGTCCACTGGGTGAATCGAACCGAGACCCTTTCGTTTTTAGGTGATTGATACTTTCTTTGTAGCGATTCCCTTTCGAGTTGTCCAAAGAAGGTTGTATTGAAAAACTGGTAATCCCTTCTGAAATATTGAGACAAGTATTCCATGACTTTTCTCGACTGCAATCCTTTTTCGCAAAGGATTTCTACAATATCTTTTACGGGTTGATTAGTGATATAAGACAATCGGTAAAGACAATTTTTTAATTCAATGGAAATGGTCGGTTTGATTTCTCTTTTTTTATCTGAACGAGTTTTTCTTTTCTTTTTCTCCTCTTCTTTCAACAAAACAATCCCCTCATTTCGTCAGTGTGCTTTAAGACAGTGTCATAGTGTCTTAGATTTAATTTATGTATATGAGAGATAGAGAGGGGGTATGTTTAAAAAGATTCATTGTTGACCAAACTTTTGATAAAAGAGATTTGGGGAGGAAAAGTTAAATGAAATTGACCAAAAAAGAAGCGGAAGAGTTGGCGAAAAAATTACATGAGCATAGTAAAAAATACAGCATTCCTTTGAAACCGAAGAAAGCGAAAAAAGCAAAATAAAGCAAAACCTTTCGTTAATGACCGCCACCTTAAGGTGGTTTTTTTTCTTAAGAAAAAGGTCGGCAATAAGGGAAGTTGGGGAGGAATTATGCATGTTTCCATTCATTCTTTAAAAAGAACAAATCGTGCTTAATCAATGAATTTTTAAATGTATAATGATTGGCCAATAAAAGCGCAAACGAAAAGCCAGTTCCCACAAGGGTTCTGGCTTTTTGTAATTGCCGATAATAAGTAGTTATGTCTACTAGAATGTATGGGCGCTGTATATTTTTTGTCAAGAAATTATCCTTTTTAATTAGACATTTAAGCTATAATGAAATTAAAAACAGATAGGTAGATTAAAAGGATAAGGGGATTAGAAAAGTGAAAAAAGCTATATTTATTACAGCTGCTTTATTTTTGTTAACGGGGTGCGGAGATGAGGAAGGAAAAAAAAAGAAAGTAGAAGCGGGTGAAGAAGTCGTCACCGAAGTGTCCCAACCTGAAAATACCGAAAGTAAAGAAATCAAACCTGATACAAAATCAATTGAAGGGGAAACCGAAGATGGTAGAGTGATAACATCTTATCACTGGCATAATATCGAAGCTATGGAGAAAGCGAAAACGATATCGGAAGCTGTAGAAACTATATACGGAACAGACCGATATTATTATGATCATTCCAAAGATGAAATTGAATTAATGACAAATGTTATTGGTGCTACTTATGATAATACGACGTCTGAAAAAAATCCGTTTGTTTTTCCTATTACCAAAAATGAGAAAGATACAATTATAAATTTTGAGAATGGCTTCACGTTTGATTTAGTTATAGATAAAAATGTAGACATGAGAATGGAGATGATTGACTTCTTTCATTTTTTGAAAGATAGCGGATTAATTCAGTCTAGAGAACAGACGAAAACAGGAGCGTTTAACTACTCAATTAATCTTTACTATGAGAGGTTACCAGGGGAAAACTATAGTGAACCGTCAATTAAATGGACAGTTAGTGGAGAATCATTGCTCGAAATGGACTTTTCAAACAAAGAAGGAATATATAGAAAAATTTATGCGTTCGGTGAATATGACGGACCATATCCAAGCGTTGATGAACAAAATCAAGAATAATAAGGAGGACTAGGTCCTCCTTTTAGTATGTGCGATTAAGCATTTACAGTTATGTAATCCTTTAATTCTTCTTGAAGTAGATGAATTGCAGCGGTACTTAATACAATCTTTCCTCCAGCAAGTTCAACGTTGCTATCGCTTATTTCCCCTGTAATCATACATGCACGTGCATGTGAATATTTACGAAGAATAATCTGATCTTCATCTACGAAAATTTCTAGTGGGTCTTTAATGTTAATATCCATTACTCTTCTTAATTCCATTGGTATTACAACTCTTCCTAGCTCGTCTACTTTTCTTACAATTCCTGTACTTTTCAAAATGGAATCACCTCTTATATTATTTATAGATAAATAGGTAGTTATCATAAGAATGTTGGTATTTTGATAAGTTAATTATACCTTTTTTTACATAAAGTTACACAAGGAGGGGTAGTACCAGCCAAGATGTCACCACCCGCAATAAGAAGATATTCCCTACGATGATTTGTCCCAAAAACGTTTGAAGTTAATATTGTTATAAGAAATTTATGTGACAGTTATTTTGTTACACAGTCTTTTAGGCATTTTGTAGCCAATTTATACAGGGAGGGGTATAGTCGTAACTAAATAGATCATTTTTGTGACACCTAATTCCCCTGTAAATTAAGCTTTAGCTTTCATTAAATTACTTGTTGCGGTCTATAGCAGCTTCGCTGGTATTAGGCCGTGTAAACAATTACAAAGTAGAAAGCGTATAGCCGTAAGTGTGAATGATTTAAACGGAAATGGAATTGAAAAAGCTAGTAAGTATTTAAAGAAAGTCGTGGGAATTGACTTTCCAAACCAAGCGGAAGAATGGACGTATATTAATCATTGTAATCAGTTACGGAACTGTTTTGTTCATAACGGAGGAATTGTTAATGAAGAAAACAAAAAATTATTAAAAGCTATTGATGCAATTCCTTCTGTTAGTGCTAGTAATAATTCACTTGATAAGAGATTACGGTTAGAAAAAACGTTCTGCCTTGATTTTATAAAGAATATTGAAACCTTTTGGGAACGGTTAGAGAACGAGTATAAAGAAGTATTATATCCGTTACCTTATTACTTATAAATTTCCACACCACACGATTTAGTAGAGCAGAAGGAATCCTGTCAGACTTGTCAAATCCTTAAATATGAATGGTAGTTGAGTATTTAACATCGAATCTAACATAATAGATATTTTGTTAAATTCGTATATTGGTGGAAAAACCGGAGAAACCTTTGATAATCAAGGGTTTTTCTATTTTTATTGAGGTATATAAAAAAATGAATTTAACGTTTTATATAATAGTGTTATATTTAATTTAACAAAATGAGTAGATGGAGGTGCACCGTGAAATCCAAACGAACTGGGGCGAATGCTGTTGAGCCGATCCGAGAAAAGGAAACAATTCAAAACATGAAGGAAGTACTATTACACCAATCATATAGAAATTACTTTCTTTTTGTTTTTGGGATTAATTCAGGACTTCGGATTAGCGATATAATCCACCTAAAAGTATTGGATGTGAGAAATGCGGAATATCTCAAAGTTCGAGAACGAAAAACAAAAAAAGTGCGTCGCATTAAGATAACTACTACTTTGCGAAATGAAATTGACAAGTACATACGTAATCTGGCAGATTCAGATTATTTGTTTCCATCGAGAAAAGGACAACAACCAATCAGTAGAGTGCAAGCGTGGAAGATTGTGAATGATGCAGCGCGTGAAGTCGGCATTAAAGATGCTATTGGCACACATACGTTACGGAAAACCTTTGGTTATCACTTTTATCAGAAGACAAAGGATGCTGCCATGCTTCAGAAGATATTCGGTCATTCATCCCCTTCAATTACTTTAAGATATATCGGTATTAGTGACGATATGATTGATGAAGCGTTGGATGATTTTGCTTTATAAGAAGGTCATGAACATCCACCGTAAGAATGGTCTGACCAGGAATGCTATTTACAATATTTGTTATTTTGAGGCTGTTAGTTTAGGAGGATAATAGGGTGGAAACAAGGTTACTACAAGAAATCAATACGGTTCTATCAGTTTTCCCGGAATATTGGGAAGGTGATGTTTTACTTAAAACAAAAGTGATTGAGGATTTAAGAGAATACAAAAAAGAGTTGATTGAGAGCTTACTGTCAAACGACGTTATCAAGGAAGTGTACTCGCTCGATATTGCTCATGGTACGATTTTTAAGATTGATGAGTTTATTAGTATGCTTCGATATAAGAACTATTGGGATAACAGCTACACAAGGTTCAGTAATGAAATTGGTTTGACAAGTGATAGCAAATACTTGAAATATAACACTGATGTAGTGTTAGATTTTCCGCATAAAGATTGTGTTCTTGAAGGTGGCATGACCAAAGAGGACTTCAGTAAGCAGGAGGTTTATTATCATAAGGTTTTAGCGAAAGACGAAATTGATATGATGTTGTCTCCTAAATTGTTGACCAACATGCGTAAATATGATCAGAATGGCGAGCGTGCTACCTTAGAGTTTGATGGAAAAGATAACTTGATCATTAAAGGGAATAATTTAATTGCTTTGCACTCATTAAGAAATCGGTTTGCAGGCAAAGTGAAGTTGATATACATAGACCCTCCTTATAACACAGGTGGAGACAGCTTTAAGTACAATGATCGTTTTAATCATGCAACATGGTTAACATTTATTAAAAATCGTTTAGAGATTGCAAGAGAACTCTTGAGTGATGTTGGTTCTATTTGGATAAATATTGACGATGATGAAGGTCACTACTTGAAAGTACTTGCAGATGAGATTTTTGGCCGAAATAATTTTCTTGCTAATATAGTATGGCAAAAAAAATACTCGCCTCAAAACGATGCGAAGTATTTTTCGGATATGCACGATCATATTTTGGTATTTGCGAAAAATAAAGAAACTTGGAAAGCAAATCCTATGCCACGGACTGCAGAAATGAATGCAAGGTATACAAATAGAGATAATGATCCTAGAGGACCTTGGAAAGCTGAAAACTTCTCGGTCAAAACCTATTCTTCTGACTATGATTATGAGGTTACTACACCGGGTGGAAGAGTTGTTCGCCCACCTAATGGACGGTCGTGGGCAACAAGTAAAGAAAAATTTTTGGAGTTAGTTTCAGATAATCGTGTCTGGTTTGGAAAAGATGGAAATAATGTTCCAGCTATTAAAAAATTCTTGAGTGAAGTTAAAGATGGTATGTCTCCTATCACTACATGGACTGGAGAAGAACTTTATGAAAATGAACAAATTTCCAGTTTCTGGCATTATAGTGAGGTATCCCATACTCAAGATGCTAAACGAGAGCTGATTTCTTTAAATGTTGATTTTTCAACACCTAAGCCTGAAAAGTTACTTCAAAGGATTATTAGTATTGCTAGTGACGAAGGAGATATTGTTTTAGATTTCTTTATGGGATCTGCTACCACACAGGCTGTTTCAATGAAGATGAATAGACGTTTTATTGGAATTGAACAGATGGATTATGTTGAGGGTGTTTCTGTTTCAAGGCTGAAAAAAGTCATTGAAGGAGAACAAGGTGGAATTTCAAAAGAAGTAGGATGGAACGGTGGCGGCAGCTTTATTTATGCTGAACTATATCAACTGAATCATCAATATGTTTCTCGAATCCAGGATGCACAATTGGATGAAGATATTAAAGGGATTGTTGCGGAAATCAAAGATACAGCCTTCTGGGACTATAAAATCAATATCGATCGTTTAACCAATGAGGACAGTGAGTTTTCTGCTATGTCGTTAGAAGCTAAGAAGAAATTGCTCATTGAAAGTCTCGATGCCAACCAAATGTATTTAAGCTACTCGGAGATCGACGATGCACAATACGCGATTCCAGAATCCGTCAAACAATTCAATTATTCATTCTATCAAAGAAGTAAATGCTAGTTTAGGAGGATAATAGAGTGGAAACAAGGTTGCTACAAGAAATCAATACGGTTCTATCAGTTTTCCCGAAATATTGGGAAGGTGATATTTTACTTAAAACGAAAGTGATTGAGGATTTAAGAGAATACAAAAAAGAGTTGATTGAGAGCTTACTGTCAAACGACGTTATCAAGGAAGTGTACTCGCTCGATATTGCTCATGGTACGATTTTTAAGATTGATGAGTTTATTAGTATGCTTCGATATAAGAACTATTGGGATAACAGCTACACAAGGTTCAGTAATGAAATTGGTTTAACAAGTGATAGCAAATACTTGAAATATAACACTGATGTAGTGTTAGATTTTCCGCATAAAGATTGTGTTCTTGAAGGTGGCATGACCAAAGAAGACTTCGGTAAGCAGGAGGTTTATTATCATAAGGTTTTAGCGAAAGATGAAATTGATATGATGTTGTCTCCTAAAGTGTTGACCAACATGCGTAAATATGATCAGAATGGCGAGCATGCTACCTTAGAGTTTGATGGAAAAGACAACTTGATCATTAAAGGGAATAATTTAATTGCTTTGCACTCATTAAGAAATCGGTTTGCAGGCAAAGTGAAATTGATATACATAGACCCTCCTTATAACACAGGTGGAGACAGCTTTAAGTATAACGATCGTTTTAATCATTCCACATGGCTGACATTCATGTGGAATCGTTTAGAAGCTGCGCGTGATCTGTTGGATGATGGTGGCTCTATTTGGTTGAATATTGATGACAATGAGGTTCATTATCTAAAAGTCATTATGGACAGCATATTTCCAAATGGATTTGTTGCCAATGTTCTATGGCAAAAGAGAACGTCCCCTGATGCGCGGGCGACTTTAGGTGATGCACATGATCATATTCTCGTCTATACGAATAATGTTCTGAAATTTAAGGAGCAATTGAAGACACTACCTTTAACAGACGAACAAAAAGATCGATTCCAAAATCCTGATGATGATCCGAGAGGTCAGTGGGTTTCATCAGACTTTACTGCGCAAGGATTTAGACCGAATCAGGTGTATACAATCGTGACACCATCAGGAAAAGAATATACTCCTCCACCGGGAAAGTGTTGGAAGAATATAGAATCAGAATATAGAAGATTACGAGAAGAAGGCAGAATATGGTTTGGTAAGAACGGCGATGCTATGCCGCGTAGAAAAACCTATTTATCAGAATCGCCGGGGAGGGTAGCTTGGACTTGGTGGACAAATAAAGAAGTTGGCCATAATCAAGAAGCTAAGAAAGAATCTATTGCTCTGTTTGGAGAAAACAATCCTTTTTCTACCCCTAAACCAGAAAGGTTAATTCATAGAATTGTGACCTTATGCACTGATGAAAGTGATTTAGTATTAGACTTTTTTGCAGGTAGTGGGACAACAGCAGCTGTTTGCCATAAAATGAACAGACAATATATCGCTATTGAGCAGATAACATATGGAATTGATTACACGCCAGAAAGACTTAAAAAGGTAATAGAAGGCGAACAAGGCGGGATTTCAAAAGAGTTAAGTTGGAATGGCGGAGGTAGCTTTGTCTACGCTGAATTATTCAGGTTAAACCAGCAATATGTTACTCGAATCCAGGACGCAAAATCGGATGATGAGATCAACGAGATAGTTAGAACCATTAAAGATTCGGCTTTCTTAGATTATAAGATCAATATAGATCGTTTAACCAACGAAGACAGTGAGTTTGCTGCTTTGTCGTTAGACGATAAGAAGAAATTGCTTATTGAAAGTCTCGATTCCAACCAAATGTATCTAAGTTATTCGGAGATTGACGATGTACAATACGAGATTCCGGAATCCGTCAAACAATTCAATCATTCGTTCTATCAAAATAGGAAAGTGACGGTGAATAATCATGAGCAATGAGATTTTGCACACCCGGATCGAAAAGCGTTTTAATGACATCTTTGAAACACCGCCAGAGATTCCTGATTATCTGTACGATAATTTAAGTCATGAGTTACGTCCGTACCAGAAAGAAGCTCTACGTCATTTCATGTACACGCAGCGTTCAGATGCAGCTGACCTTTCCTTTAATCATTTGCTGTTTCACATGGCGACTGGTTCAGGGAAAACGCTAGTTCTTGCTGCAACGATCCTGTTTCTTTTTAAGGAAAAAGGGCATCAGAATTTTATTTTTTTCGTTAACAGTGATGCGATTATCAAGAAGACGTTTGATAACTTGACCAATATGGCATCACCGAAGTACCTGTTTAAACCGGAAGGAATCGTCATTAACGGAAATACTGTCACCCTTCAGGTGGTAGACGTGTTCCCTGCTTTACCAGCAGACAACACGATCTATCTGAAGCTAACTACGATTCAGAAGCTGCATACGGACTTAACAAATCCGAGGGAGAATGGGCTAACGTATGAATCTTTGAATGAAATGGATCTTGTTCTGTTAGCCGATGAAGCCCATCATATTAACGCACTGACGCGCAGTGACAAAAAGAAACTCAACACCAAAGAGCTTGAAGAAAAGACGTGGGAAAACACGGTATCTCGACTGTTGAAGCAGCATTCTTCCAACCGTTTGATTGAATATACGGCAACCATTGACTTGACGAATGATGCGCTATTCCAAAAATACCGTGACAAGATCGTGTTTCAATACGATCTGAAGCGATTCATGGAGGATGGATATTCTAAAAACGTTGTGTTGCTTCGTGCGAATGAAGATGACGAGCAAAAGATTCTAAATGGAATGCTTCTTAGTCAATACCGTAAATATGTAGCGAAGGATCATGGAGTGGATTTGAAACCAATTATCTTGTTCAAGTCGAATAAGATTGCTACGTCGCTGGATGCGAACAATACCTTTTTGACGCTCGTTGAAGAATTAACAACGGATCGCTTAAAAGCAATTGTCGATAAAGGGGCAGCCGTTTATCAGAATGCTCAAAGTATCTGGCATAAGATGTTTTCCTATTATCAAATGAAAGACTTGAATCAAGTGGTTCGTGACTTGAAGTGGGAGTTTACGAATGAAACAACCTTAAATGCCAATGATTCCGCCTTTCTTTCAGAAGGAAATGCTTTGTTACTTAATACTTTAGAGGATGCGAACAACCCGATTCGTACGATTTTTGCCGTGGCCAAGCTCAACGAAGGATGGGATGTATTGAACCTGTTTGATATAGTCCGTATCAGTGAAGGGGCATCTAGTTCCAAGGCAACGACAGACAGCGAAGCGCAACTCATTGGACGTGGTGCTCGTTATTATCCGTTCGTCCATGAAGGGGAACGGTCATATATACGCCGTTTTGACTTTGCAGGAAGCGATCTGAAGGTTATTGAAACGCTGCATTATCATACGATTAACGACAACGCGTACATCAAGAACCTTGAGAAGTCACTTCAAGCAGCTAATATTCAGGTCAAAGAAGATCAATACGACCGTTTGGAAGCTAAGGTAAAATCTAAAATTCGTAAGATGGATTTCTTCAAGAATGGAAAAATCTATATCAATAAGCTTGTTCCAACGTCCGCAGCTGACTATCAATCGTTCAGTGATTATAACGTGTCGCATGTCTATGACGTACAGTACGAAACAGCGGTTGAGCAGCAATATTTGTCTGGTCAGACGACTACATCTGGAACGAAAAGCTATGAAGAACAGTTGACAGTTTCCAAAACAATTCTGCAGAAGGCGATTCAGAGGAATACTTTCTATCGTTTCAATAATTTGAAGGCTTACATACCGAGTATTTCGAGTATGAAAGAATTTCTCGAAAGCAGGAGATTTCTCGGTGATCTTAAGATCAACCTTTCGTTACCTCAAGGTATGGGCGTTCAAGACCTATCGTCAAAAGAGAAGTTAGTGCTCGTTGAACGATTCCTAGCTTATGCTGAGAAAAACATCCGGTCCAATTACATGAAAGAACGAGGAACACCAGTGTTTGAGGGGGTTGCCTTCTCGAAATTGATTGATGATTATGTGGTAGAGATGAACAAGATTAATCAGAAAGTGTCCAATGTGACGCAAGTCGTGAAGACAAGAAACATGCGCGATCATGATTGGTACATTTACGATAAGGCGATTGTGAATGGATTAGAAAGCGATATGATTGATTTCGTTAACGATTATGTGGAGCGTTTACGTACAAAGTATGAGGAAGTTTATCTTATTCGGAATGAACGAAAAGTCAAAATTGTTGAAATTGATGGCATCCGTGGATTTATGCCGGATTTCTTACTACATCTGAAGGATACTGATTTCACGTATCAAGTCTTTTTAGAACCGAAGGGGGATAACCTTCGGGATAAAGATCAATGGAAAGAGGATTTCTTAATTTCGTTGTCTACTCGATCGGATGTTGAGGTATTGAGTGAGAACGACAATGTTCGTTTAATTGGCATCAAGTTCTATTCAAATGATCGTGAATTAAAACAAGTATTTAGAGAAGATTTCACAGAAAAGCTAATTGGAGATTACGAAATAAAACAGTTGAGCTAATCATGATTGTTTCTGAACAAGTAAGCTGGAAAGAAGCTAAAGAAATAGACGCAATTTAGGGGTAGTACCAGCCAAGATGTCACCACCCGCAATAAGAAGATATTCCCTACGATGATTTGTCCCAAAAACGTTTGAAGTTAATATTGTTATAAGAAATTTATGTGACAGTTATTTTGTTACACAGTCTTTTAGGCATTTTGTAGCCAATTTATACAGGGAGGGGTATAGTCGTAACTAAATAGATCATTTTTGTGACACCTAATTCCCCTGTAAATTAAGCTTTAGCTTTCATTAAATTACTTGTTGCGGTCTATAGCAGCTTCGCTGGTATTAGGCCAAGGAAGGAGAACTCAAATGAAAGTAGTGATAATGGGGTAGCGTCAGGAAAATGCGGATTTACAACGCTAAGGAAATTCTCATACTAAAAAGCCAAATTTCTCAACATCAATTGAGAAATTTGGCTTTTTTCGTTGCTCAGTTAAAGCGTCCTTTAGTTGTATAATTAAAATATATATGATGAAAGGAGTAGCCTACTCCTTTTTTGATGGCATTTGTCAGCCACCTTCTATACATGTTGCCGTTGAACTTCCAACAATAGCATTGAGTTCTTGAAGTAGGGAAGTCAATGCATCGGCTTCAACCAATGTAACTAAAGTTTTTTCAGTCAGTGGAATATTGTGTTCTTTAAAAACATCCGTTGTACTTTCCCAAACTTCAGCAATAGCTTTGGGTGACATATTTGATTGTATGACCATTTTGACAACCTCCTTTTAATCAGTTATTTCCCTTTTAATTTTACCCTACTAATACAGCAACTGTAATTCCATGATTATTCCTGTTAATATCCCTATTGAAGCATAACATTGTTTTCAATTATCACACCTGATTGTTGAAGCCCATTTTAGAACCTATTCTTTGATTTTCAATAAGCGTAAACTGTTTAATGTTACAAGTAAAGTTGCTCCCATATCAGCAAATATCGCTATCCATAGTGTTAACCAACCGGGCATGACCAACAGTAATGCCACTAATTTAATCGCCAAAGAGAAGGTAATGTTTTGCTTGATGATTGCTAAAGCCTTACGGCTTAATTTTATTGTATATGGTAATCTACTCAAATCATCAGACATTAATGCGATGTCAGCCGTTTCTAAAGCTGTATCAGTTCCAGCACCACCCATCGCTACACCAACGGTAGATGCTGCAAGTGCTGGAGCATCGTTCACGCCATCTCCGACCATTCCCACACTTTGATGTTTTTCTCGAAGTTCTTTAATGAAATTCAACTTATCCTCTGGAAGTAAATCAGCTCTAATATCAGAAACACCAATTTGTTTTCCAATTGCAGTTGCAGTTCTCTGATTATCACCTGTAAGCATTACTGTTTCTATTCCAATATTATTCAATTTTCCGATAACTTCTTTTGATGTTTCCCTAATTTCATCAGCTACAGCAATTAACGAAAGAATCTCTTTTTTCGTTCCTAGCACCATCACGGTTTTTCCTTGGATCTGCATTTCTGTAATCTTTTGTTTTCTATCACTTTCAATGCTTCCATGTAATTCTTCAAAAAGTGCTGGGCTTCCGACATAATACATTTCGTTATTTACTTTGGCTTTTACACCTTTGCCCGTAATGGATTGGAAGTCTTCAACCATTACATCATTAAAGTCTGATCCATTTTCTTCTGCTTTTCTCATAATTGCTGAAGCAAGTGGATGCTGCGATCCTTTTTCAATGGCTGCTGTTATGGTCATTAATTCATTTTCATTTCCACCATATGTCACAATGTCTGTTACAGCAGGAATCCCTTTTGTTAATGTTCCTGTTTTATCAAAAGCAATCGCTTTTAAGTGTCCTGCTTCTTCTAAATGGATACCACCTTTAATTAAAACACCATTTTTCGCTGCATTTCCTATTGCTGTAACAACAGCAACTGGAGTTGAGACTACTAAGGCACAAGGACAACCAACCACTAATACAGCTAATCCTTGATAAATCCATTGGCTCCAGTCTCCCCCAAATAATGGTGGAACTACCGCAATTAAAAGAGCTAGTATCACAATAGCTGGTGTATAGTATTTAGCAAATTTATCGACAAACGCTTGAGAAGGGGCCCGTTCTGCTTGAGCTTCTTCTACCAAGTGAATGATTTTTGAAAGAGTAGTATCTTCAACTCGTTTTGTTACTTTAACCTCAAGTAACCCTTCTTCATTCAAGGTTCCTGCAAATACTTCATCATCTGTGTTTTTCATTACTGGAACACTTTCACCTGTAATCGCAGCCTGATTTAATGTCGATGTACCTTTAACCACTACTCCATCCATTGCTAACTTTTGACCGGGCTTAACAATCATGATGTCTCCAACTTGAATATCATCAACATGAATCATCATTTCTTCATTGCCTCGTCGAATTAACGCTTCTTTTGGGGCAATATCCATTAAAGATTCAATAGATTGACGTGCTTTATCCATTGAATAACGCTCTAATGCTTCACTAATCGCAAATAGGATAACAACGGTTGCCCCTTCACCCCATTCACCAATGATTGCAGCTCCTATAATGGCAATAGTCATAAGCGTATTCATATCGAAATTTAATCTACTTAGATTTTTGAGACCTTTAATGAATAACGAATATCCACCGATTAAAATGGACGCTGCATAACCAATTGTCGGTAGAACATGCTCCTCACCATACTGTTCTCCTAAGAACCAGCTAACTACAAGTAAAAGGGCTGATATATATACCTTAGCGTTTTCTTTCTGCTTCCAAAAAGGTTCTCGTTCTACCCTTTGTTCTTTTTCATCTCGAATTTTTAAATTTTCAAATGCTCCTGCTTTTTCTAATTCTTCAATGGTTGTCGTCCCTTTAACATAAACTTTGGATGCTCCGAAGTTTACTTTCGCATCCTGAACACCGGGAAGTTCTTTAACATTATTTTCAAAAATGGCTGCACAGTTAGTACAAGTAAATCCTTGAACACGATAGGCTTTCATTTCTTCTTCAGATAGTTTTGCTTTCTCACTAGACATTGCTCTTCACCTCTTTCTTATGTGCTAATGCAATCATCATAATTTGTCTGATATGCTCATCATCTAATGAATAAAATGCCAGTTTGCCTTCTTTTCTAAATTTCACAATCCCCTGTTTATGAAGGGAGCGTAAATGATGAGAAGCATTTGCAACCGTAACACCTATAATATTTGCTATATCACACACACACAGTTCGTCATCTTGACACAAAGCATAGGTAATTTTTGCTCTATTTTCATCTGCAATAGCTTTTAACATTTGGGCAACACTAGAAATATCTACTGTCTGTAAATTACCTTGTATTCGATTGACCTTTTCTTCGTCATAACAATAAATTTGACAAGTATCTTTCTTAATCATATTCTCACCTCAATCTCATTCAAGTGTTTGCTTGAATATAGTATAACCATTTTTAATAATTCATTCAAGTGTTTATTTGAATGAATAAAAAAATTCATAAAAAAAGAATTGGAGTACCCAATTCTAATAACAAAATAACCAAACTGCATAAGACTTTAAGTACATAATTCATAATCTCCTTTAAAACATAGGATAAGGATCTGATTTTCTTTAAAGGGGTTACTTCATAATCTGGCCCTTTAATGGAATAGGACTGAACTATTTGTTCTCTTCCGATAGCTTTCTATATAATGAAGCCCTAGACACATTTGTAATTTCACAAATTTGATTTACAGTCATATTTCCTTCTTTATATAGCTTTACTGCATAATTCATTCCCGCATGATTTTTATGATATTTCTTTATCCGACCTTTAAACTTTCCTTCTTTCTTAGCCAGCTCAATCCCTTCACGTTGACGCATACGGATAAGATCTCTCTCTAACTGATTAACTCCAGCCATTACTGTAATTAAGAATTGGCTGTATGGATTATCTTCTGATAAATCTAACCACGTATCCTTTAGGGACTTTAAACTGGCCTTTTTACTTCGTATTAAATCAATTAATTCAAACAAGTCCTGCGTACTTCGAGTGATTCGAGTTAAATCTGTAACATAAATAATGTCACCTTCCTGTAAATCCTCTAACATTTTTTGAAGTTCCTCACGTTTCTTTGTTGCCCCAGAAACTTTTTCTTCGTATATAATATCCATTCCGATTTCGTTCAGCTGCTGAAATTGCCTTGAAGGGTTTTGGCTAGTCGAACTGACACGTATATAACCGATTTTTCGCAAAATATCACCTCGTTTTTGAGACAAGTCTTATGAGACGCTCTTAACTATGATTTTATCAGTCTACTACACTTGTATCAATAGAGTACACTCTATTGATATATAATTGAACTAATAAATTGAAAAATACAGAAATGGGATGATACTGAATGAAAATTGCGAGAGGTAGAGAATTGCTTACACCGGAACAGAGACAGTCTTTTATGCAAATCCCTGAAGATGAATGGATATTGGGGACCTACTTCACTTTTTCCAAACGTGATTTAGAAATAGTTAATAAGCGAAGGAGGGAAGAAAACCGTTTAGGGTTTGCCGTTCAATTAGCTGTTCTTCGGTATCCCGGTTGGCCATACACTCATATCAAAAGCATCCCGGAATCAGTCATACATTATATATCGAAACAAATCGGTGCCACTCCATCTTCGATTAGTCTTTATCCTCAAAGGGAAAATACACTTTGGGATCATTTGAAAGAAATTCGAAGTGAATACGACTTTGTAACTTTTACCCTGAGTGAATATCGAATGACATTTAAGTACCTTCATCAATTAGCTTTGGAAAATGGTGATCCCATTCATCTACTGCATGAATGCATAGATTTTCTAAGAAAAAACAAAATTATACTGCCTGCTATCACTACACTTGAAAGAATGGTGTGGGAAGCAAGGGCGATGGCTGAAAAGAAGCTATTTAATACAGTTAGTAAATCTCTTACAAATGAGCAAAAAGAAAAGCTTGAAGAGATTATTACTTCGCAGCATCCATCTGAATCTAATAAAACGATATTGGGTTGGTTAAAGGAACCACCGGGTCATCCTTCACCCGAAACATTTCTAAAAGTAATAGAACGACTCGAATATATACGAGGAATGGAATTGGAAACGGTACAAATTAGTCATTTGCACCGCAACCGCCTGTTGCAGCTGTCTCGCTTAGGTTCAAGATACGAGCCGTATGCATTCCGTGACTTTCAAGAAAATAAACGTTATTCGATATTAACCGTCTATTTATTACAACTTACTCAGGAGCTAACGGATAAAGCGTTTGAAATTCATGATAGGCAAATACTTAGTTTGTTATCAAAAGGTCGTAAGGCTCAAGAGGAAATCCAGAAACAAAATGGTAAAAAGCTAAATGAGAAAGTTATACACTTTACGAACATCGGACAAGCATTAATTAAAGCAAAAGAGGAAAAATTAGATGTTTTTAAGGTTTTAGAATCGGTTATTGAATGGAATACCTTTGTCTCTTCAGTAGAAGAGGCTCAGGAGCTTGCACGTCCTGCCGACTATGATTATTTGGACTTACTGCAAAAACGGTTTTAATCACTAAGAAAATATACGCCAACGCTATTAAGAGTATTGGAATTTCATTCTACAAAAGCAAATGAGCCACTTTTACAGGCTGTTGAGATTATCCGAGGAATGAACGAATCCGGAAAGCGAAAAGTGCCTGACGACTCACCTGTGGATTTTATTTCAAAACGATGGAAAAAGCATTTATACGAGGATGATGGTACAACAATTAATCGTCATTACTATGAAATGGCTGTTTTAACAGAACTTCGGGAGCATGTTCGGGCAGGAGATGTTTCCATTGTGGGCAGCAGACAATATAGGGATTTTGAGGAATATTTGTTTTCGGAAGATACATGGAATCAATCGAAGGGGAATACGAGATTATCAGTTAGTTTATCATTTGAAGATTATATAACAGAGAGAACTAGAAGCCTTAATGAAAGGTTAAAGTGGTTAGCTGCCAATTTCAACAAGCTAGATGGAGTTTCTCTTGAAAAAGGAAAACTGTCACTTGCACGCTTAGAAAAAGATGTTCCAGAAGAAGCAAAAAAATTTAGCGCAAGCCTCTATCAGATACTACCAAGAATAAAATTAACTGATTTACTCATGGATGTGGCTCATATAACAGGATTTCATGAGCAATTCACTCATGCTTCCAATAATCGAAAACCAGATAAGGAAGAAACAATCATTATCATGGCTGCCCTTTTAGGAATGGGTATGAATATTGGCTTGAGCAAGATGGCCGAGGCCACACCCGGACTTACATATAAGCAACTAGCCAATGTATCTCAATGGCGTATGTATGAAGATGCAATGAATAAAGCCCAAGCCATATTAGTAAATTTCCATCATAAATTACAGTTGTCCTCCAATTGGGGCGACGGTACAACATCCTCGTCAGATGGTATGAGAATGCAGCTAGGTGTTTCATCACTTCATGCAGATGCAAACCCACATTACGGGACTGGAAAAGGAGCCACCATCTACCGTTTTACTAGTGATCAATTCTCTTCTTACTACACAAAGATTATTCATACAAATTCAAGGGATGCGATTCATGTTTTGGATGGATTGTTGCACCATGAGACGGATCTAAATATAGAAGAGCATTATACAGACACGGCCGGTTACACAGACCAAATATTCGGACTGACTCATTTATTAGGATTTAAATTTGCTCCTAGAATAAGAGATTTATCAGACTCAAAATTATTTACAATAGATAAAGCAAGTGAATATCCAAAATTAGAAGCCATTTTACGTGGACAAATAAATACAAAGGTCATTAAAGAAAATTATGAGGATGTTTTGCGATTAGCTCATTCTATAAGAGAGGGAACAGTTTCAGCATCCCTTATTATGGGGAAACTAGGTTCCTATTCAAGACAAAACAGCTTGGCTTCGGCCTTACGTGAGATGGGCCGAATAGAAAAAACGATCTTTATTTTGAATTATATATCGGATGAATCATTAAGAAGAAAAATACAAAGAGGATTGAATAAAGGAGAAGCCATGAATGGATTAGCAAGAGCTATTTTCTTCGGAAAACAAGGTGAGCTTAGGGAACGGACTATACAACATCAATTGCAAAGGGCCAGTGCCTTAAACATAATCATTAATGCCATCAGTATATGGAATACCTTACACCTAACAAAAGCAGTTGAATATCAAAAACAGGCTAGTAGTTTTAATGAAGAATTATTGCACCATATGTCGCCTCTAGGTTGGGAACATATTAATTTGCTAGGAGAATACCATTTTAATTCCGAGAAAATGGTCTCGTTAGATTCTTTAAGACCATTGAAATTTTCTTAACGTTGTTAAAAATGGGGGAATCGTCTCGAAAATGTGCTTAGCGTTGTAAATCCGCATTTTCCTGACGCTACCCCATAATGACAAAGTTAAATACCGAAGGAAGTATGGGATTGAGACGAGGTAGCTTTCTCATTAGCGACTATGAATTTAAGAAAAATCCTGATTGGTATATAGGAATTAAAGCGTATGAATGGATTCAACAACAAATTGCCGAATACGGAGGGAGAAAAACGGAAATTATTCAAGTAACTTGGAATGAAGAAAATGATATTACGGAGGTTGTTAAAAGTATATATCCGATTATGCCAGAGGATGATTTACCTTTTTGACAGCATAAAGTATGAGATATTAGTAGTATAATTATTTTAGATAATTATGGAATGGAGTGTTCTCATGTTATGGATTTTAGGAGCAATATTTGTTGCTGTGGTTGGACTAGGTGGTTTTAAAGAAGTAATATTTGGAAATGAAGCACAACAAGTTAAGTCAAAACTTATAACAGTATTTGGGAGCATTTTAGTAGTAGCAATTATCTTACTTTTTATAGGTGTACGTCAGCTAAATTCTATTGATAGTGCTAATGTTGAGGAAAATATATATCAAGAAGAAAATAACCAATTGACAACAACTACTACTTCTCCGAAAACTCCATCAAATAATGAACGAAAAGAAGCTATCTTAAAGGGGCAAGATGTCACTTTTAATGATGATTTTTATATGGCAATTTCAGAACAATCATTTGATGAATTAATGAATAATGTAGCCCAAAATAATACAGATGCTACTCAAAGAATGGTAGATAAAGGGGATTTAATCTTAATTAATAAAGGAACAGAAGCATATGTATTAAACAGGACTATTGGTGGATTAGCTGAAGTAGAAATAATTAATACAGGATTAAGAGGATTTGTAGTAGTAGAAGTATTGGAGAAAAAGAAATAACCTTAATTAAAAAATACAACACAATTAAATTATATTATTGATAGAATCCGTATATTCCTGACTCACCTTACTAGGTCGATTGGTGACGGCATCGAGCCTAACCAATCGACGTCTTTTCTGCAAGAAAAGACGGTGCGCAATTTTTCTCGCTGGTAAGCCAGCTTAAAATTACTTATCGTACGCTTCAGGCTCCCTTATAGGGAGCCTGTTGCTTATGAGAAACGCCTGCGGGCATCGAGCCCTTGTCGTTTGCGGTCTATCAAGTACGCATAGACCGCTTGGTGTAGTGCCTTCTCCTTCCTTCGTTCTCCTCATTATAACAACTTCGCTTATGACAGATAGAAGGGCGGGCGATCAGGGAAAGAAAAGGGCAAAGCCAAGTAGGCTAAGGAGCAATAAGAAAGCAAAATACGCTTTCTAACTGCCCCTAAGTCATTGGGCTTCACTCCTTTTCTAACGCTTCCTCCCGTCAAGCATGGGAGAAAGCTACCCTTCTCTGGCAAGTCGGCTTCTTCGTAAGCCGACCCTTCCATCTGTTTGCGCGAATTGTTCAGTCCTTTCCGAACAAAGAAAGGAGAGAGGAAAATGAAAATGGAAAAAGTTCTAGAAATCGTAAGCATTAAACAGGTAGTCACAGATGTGGAGGTACTGGAATCAATGACAGTTCGTTCCCCAGAAGATGCAGCAAGAATAGCCGCAGCGTTTATTGGTGATGAAGACAGAGAAGTGTTTTTTGTCATGTGCTTAAACACGAAGAATTGTGTAGTGGCTGTACATCGTTGCCATGTAGGAGGGTTGAACGCATCTATTGTTATGCCACGTGAGGTGTTTAAGAGTGCTATCCTGAATAATAGCGCATCAATCATTGTTGCACACCAACATCCGAGCCAAGACACGACTGCATCAAGAGAGGATATTGACGTAACAAAGAGATTAGTTGAATGTGGCAAGATTTTAGGTATTGAAGTATTAGATCATGTCATAGTCAATGAAAAAGCATCCTTCTTCAGTATGAAAGAAAAAGGATACATCTAATCAGGAGGGAGAGCAATCTCCCTTTTTTTTGGTCAGGTTCTCATAAATCGAAAATAATGCCAGATTTTTGTTTACTTAGTAAACATCTAATGATATACTTTGTTTACTTAGTAAACAAGAGGAGAGGTTCTATGAAAAAAGTAACCGAAAGAGTCATCAAGAATTTCCCCATGTTAGAAAGTAAAATTACTGCATATGAAAATGTACTCTTAATTGAAGAAGCCATAAAGGGATTAAATGAGATTGAAAGGACCTTTTTAAAATTAGTTTGGTACTTTGAAGAGCCTGAATCTCAATCATTTGATATGAGAAATCTTTATTTGTACCTTTCAGACGAATGGCTCGATTTCGCATTAGAATTAATCACTGATTATTTTCGTAATGAAACGTATTTAATTAATACTAAGCCTACTTTCTCTGTTATCAAAGAAGATGATGAATATTTGGGGATGAGTCAGTTTGCAGATTACTTGACTGAAAATGGATTGAAATATACCAAGCAAAGAATAAATATGGCTTATAAAAGAGGGAAAATGGTTGAACCTGATTTGGTTATTGCTGGTGTAAAGTATTGGTCTATTGAAACAGCGGAAAAGTTTTTAGAGAAAAATAAGTGGGGTGTATGATTATATGGAGGTAATTGATTCTAAACCTTTTTATGAATTTGAATTGAATATGCTTGCTTTATTACAGTGTGATAACAATAATATGAGGGAATTAATAACGGATTTATACAAAATTAATAAAAATTGTCACGAAGAATACTCTGCCATAATTAATACTTCTTTAAGCATTAATAATAGAATTAAGAAAACAATTGAGAAAGAACTAGAAACATATCGCAGACATATTAATGAAATGTTGGAAGATAAGGATTTTGATGAAGAGGATGATTATAATATATATAAAATATCTCAAATGGTTAGTTTAAGGGAAGATGGATTTCGCCTTTTAGAGAGGGGAATTGAAATTCAATCAATTAGCTCTATTGTAATGTTGTTAAGTTTGTTAGAATCTACATTATTTGAAATAATAAATAAATTTTCAAGTTTTGATAAAGAAAAATTTCCTGACATTAAATCTGTATATAAAAGGGACAAAGGAATTGCTAAATATTTGAAGTATTTGGATAAGTATTTAAATGAAGTTGAGGAAAACTTTATAGTTGGGAAACCAATATATAATGAACTCTTACATTGGGCTAATCTTAGAAATAATATTGTGCATAGTTCAAATAGATATAATGATGAATTATATGCAAAGTCTTTAAAATTAAATATTCAAATAAAATATAGTAGGCGATATAATAAATTCTGCTTTGAAACAAAATCGGTTATTCAGTTAGGTATACTAGTGGGTCAAATTCTAAACATTTGCATAGTAGAAGGGTTTTATAAATATTTTGGTGAGGATTTTTTAGAAATTAGTGAAACTTTTTCGCCACCGATAATTATTGATTGACGTTATATTATGTAAGAATTTGAACATTTGTATTTATTGATGTTTGGGCGGCATGCACTACAGAATGTAAATTTACGGCCATCTACGAAAAAGCGTGTAGATAGCCATAAACCAACATTCTGTACGTGTCACTGTGGCACAAAATGATCCGATAACAACGGTCTGTACGGCTACGCCTACATTCCGTAAGTTCCTGCCTCCTTTACCTTTCAGGTCGTACCCCATGAGCCGAAAACCTTTAACAACGTATAATAATGTTTAAACCTTGGACTTTGCCCAAACCCACTGGGGAAGTCTTCCCCAGACCCCCTTCAACGAACTCCCCAGCCCCTCAAATCCTTGAGGGGCTCCCTCGCCGGTAGGCAGGTCAAAAGGTGTTGCCTTTTGACACAGCAAGAGGGTTTGGGTGTAGTGAGTCTATCAACTCCTTAATGCTCCCTGCGGTCCGCTTACCGTTGACAGACGCCATATATTAGCTTCTGTACCTTTATGAGATTGCTGCTTTTATAATTCACTGTATTTAGTAATGTGCCCGCTATCGTATGTTTTGAACTTTTAGTTGGAAGGGGGATAGAGAAAAACGACCTCTTGAGAGGTCATTTTTTTTGAACTTCTTCATGTTCATACTTTATTAACTTTATTTTATTTGTACCATCAGGAACTTTGGTTGTATTTAACACCGATGGTTCAACAGCAAAATATAGTGTATCTTTACCAACAACGGTTCCATTTTGATAAGAAGGAAGCAATGTAACTTTTAATAAATAACTAAATTGGTTTTCTAAATCTTCATCTAGATTTCTTGTTGTACGTATAAAGACAGATTGATCGTTTTCAGGCATTCCATAACCTTGAACGTTTTTATCCTTATAATACCTTTGAACATGGCTTAATATTTCTTTGTGGTAAAGGTCCAGCATAAAGTATCCAAATAATTGATTATTTACTTTAGCTGATGGTGGAAATTCCATTGTTTGAGTATTTCTTGCGTTTGTAATAGCCGAAAATGAAGATATACATAACAAAATTGCTAAAAGTGAACTTATAATTATTTTTTTCATGTTTACACACCTCCATTTTGTAATATCTATAAAAAACGTAATATTTATACTAAATAAAAATAGGTAATTTTTATCTAATTACTTTTATTTTTTTCCATTTTTTAAAGGAATTACAAACTTAATAACGAATTTTTAATTTAGCAATCTATCATTAACATCTCAGAATTTTGATTTAATCATAAAATCCTTATAAAAAAGAGAGCGTGGTGATAGAACTTTAAAACATTTTAAAACTTAGGTATTGTTATATTTTTAAATTAATATTAAGGGGGAAATTAAATGAAAAAGTTAACACGCTTTATTATTATGGGATTTTTAGCAATCGTGTTAATCCCTACTCAAGCAGGCGCAGCATACATAGGATATGATAATTTGTCACTGACACCTTTGATTTGGAAGCCCTCTAAAACTTTTCAGACTCCTAGTGGATATGTTACAGCGTGTATAAGTGGGGTTAATAACTCTGCTAATACTTATGCAATAGATGCTTATAAGGATGACGGTATTGGTGCAGGTTTAACAAAATTAGGTGCTATTAGTGTGAATAGTAATCCTAATAAATGTGTTACTTTTCCAACAAGAGCAGTAGCTGATGGAACTAATGGTAAAGCAGAAGTATATGTTCGAATTGGAAATGTTCGATATTCTGATAGTTCAGTACGAGTGGAAATTTCCGTTAATTAAAATGCGTTTGATACCCCTTAGCTCTTAAGGGGTTTTTTCTTGCAACGATATTTCTTGCTACTTTTACTTTCATGTAAAACCACCCCCCTTCCAACTAAAAGTTCAAAACATACGCTAAGGGATTGTACAGAAAATGTTACCTAACACCATACTGTCATGGTGTTTATAAGGGCGTTCCATTTAAAATTTCCCTCATTTTTTATTCGATCTGTGTTCAGGATTTAATAAATCTGCGAAGATAAAGGACCCTTTCGATTCGTAGTTTGCTACAAGGCTATGCAACGCCATTACGGCTAATTGATTTTGTGATAACCCTACCTCCTCTGACATCTTTTCAAAGTCCTCTTTAAGCGCATCTGGCATGTTGATGGGTAATCTTTTCATAAGTAAAACTCCTTTTTAATATCTATTTCAAACAGGTTCTTTAATAGGAGAAGCATCATAATTTTCAAATCTGCTATCACAAGTGGAACAAAATTTTATCCAATTAGGATGTTCATCGTACATGGGTGTGAATATACCACCGCAACTGCAAGCTTCACTATAATCTGGCTCTTCTGGTTCGTCAAATAACCCCTCATTATGTGCCTGTTCCCATAAAAGATCATTTACTTTTTCTTTTAACTGTTCTATGGCGTCTTTTAACGCAATTTCATTTTCCTTTAAATTTTGAATTTCATTTAGCAAACGTTCATTCTGCTTTTCTAATGAAACTATTTTTTTCTTTCTGCTGAAAAGCATACTAAAAATCACCTTCCTTTTCGATATCTATTTAGTGCTATTTTAGCACATGACAAGCATCAAAACAATACCAATTGTCAGAATTTTATGTTATAATATAGTTAAGGTAATTGAATATTAATATTCAAAAAGGAGAATTCACTTAAATGTCCAGCATAAAAGTGGCTACTGACGAATTGCATATTGCGTTTGAGTTATTAAATAAGACGTTCTTCAATGATGAATTGCCTAACCTCGCCATTACGATTCAAACCAGTGGTAAACGCAAATCTATGGGCTGGTGTACAACAAAAGAGGTTTGGGGTGATCGTGACGGAAAAATCAAACTGTATGAAATAAATATAGCTGCGGAATTTTTGGATTTAGATTTTTTTGAAACCATGGATACATTACTTCACGAAATGGTGCACCTGTACAATATCACTCATGATATTCAGGATTGCAGTCGAGGTGGAAACTACCATAATAAAAAGTTTAAAGCCGAAGCAGAAAAACGAGGGTTTTACTTTGAGAAAGATAAGCCAGATAAGAAATATGGGTGGTATAACCCTAAGTTAACAGAAGAAACAAAGCAGAAAATATCCTCTCTTGATATTGATAAAAGCGCTTTTTCAATCGCTCGAAGGGGAATGCAATTACATCTTAGTAATGATGACACTAATCAAGAAGAAGATGGCCAAGAGAAAGAGAGGAAAAAATCTTATAAATGGGTTTGTCCTGGTTGTGATTTAATTGCTCGTTCTACTAAGCCCGATGTATCCCTAAAATGTATGAAATGCAATGAAGAGTTGGAAGAAAGAGACTAAGGGAGAGGTGTTCTCTCCCCTTTATGGAGGTTAAAAAATGCTAACTTGTGCTTATTGTGCCACTGAATTAAGTTCTAAATACTGTCCTTTCTGTGAAATGGAATTAAAGGATTATCAAATATCAAAAAATGGCAATCGCATGTCAAACACTATAGATTCAATTCCTGCAGAAGTGGAAATTTTCAAGGATACTAAAACCCTTATGGAGAAAGAAACCATTGAATTGTTATTCTTATTGCGTTATGCCAGAAAACACCGTTCTGATGTATATAATTTACGTATAAACGTTCATAGGGCAACCGAACAAGGGAATGAAATGCAGGAATATAACGCTGCTTCTTATAGTGATTATGAAGAAGCAACTCGAAAAGTATGGGTGATTGAAAATATTATTAAGGAGCGTATAGGTTACTTCCCTAGTAAGGTTACTGAAAAATTCATTTATATTTATCTGGACCGTATAAATCAATCTAACGAAAAAAAGATGAAAATTAAAGAATCATCGGTACAAGAAAATGCTTGAGTATAGGATTAGAAGGGAGGGAACTGTATGCATCCAATGAATAGTCTTTTTCCATTGTTGATAGGGTTATTTTTATATCTTGTTTTGAATCCTTTCTTCCAGTCATTCGACCTACTATCTGTTTATTTTATTTGTGCTGTTCCAGCTGGTTGGTCAATGATTAACCGTTATAAAAATAGACCGACAGATACGCAGCTCATTATTCGCGAAATATATCGAGTGCGTTCTGATATATTCTTCGATTTATTTTTTTTAGCAATACGGGGTCATGTCGACAAAACGCATATATTATACGCTAAGCAAATTGCAACCTAAAAAGTCGAATTCCTATACGCTAAGGAACCGACTTTTTTAAATTTGGCTTGTTTAGTTAAATCTTTCGTACATATTGATCCTTACCCTGATCTTTCACAACTACCCCTAGCTCATTTAAATCCATTTTTAAATTTTTTGCCTTTTTCTTATCTCCTTCTCTAATTGCATTTCTACGTTCATATAAGATTGAATTGGTGTTCTCCCCAAGTAAATGATCTTCTAGGGCCCAAAGTTTGAATTCATCTACATAAGGGTCCTGTTCACACCAAAGGTAATGATGATACAGAAAGATTTCTCGTATTTTTTCCTTCTTAATATCCGTCTTTTCACTCAAAAGTTCTTGACCTTTATTTCCAGTAATTACGACATTATTATCTTCCATAAAGATTTCTTTTACCTCAGATTTTCTAATTATCTTTTCTTTATCATCTTTATTGATCAATATTTCTTGATCGCTTATGCTCATTTTTAGTGCTTCACTATAAACTGTTAGTGATAAAAGAACACCTATAACTACACCTACGAACATCAAGATAATAGACACCCAAAAAGGGTTGAATGCATCCAAAAGTTCAATGACTTTTGAATCAGAAAAGAAAGATATTCTTTTTACGAATTCCAACAACTTTGGAAGAAACCAACCTATCGTTCCTAAAACAATAGGAAATAATACTGCAATCAATTTTTCCAAGAAACCCATACCAATTGTGGATGTATTTTTCATTGGGATTGTTACCTCCGAGACTTTATAGTTAAAAATAGTTGAATTAAGATGTTTAGAGTATCTTGAAATTCTGACAAAAATATTCAATACAAATGAAAATAATAATTATCAAACAACAAATACGCATAAATATATATCCTTATTCAACCATCAATTATTCTAATTAAAGGGAAATAGACCTTTTGATGTTACATAACTATTTTTGTTATTACTCTAGTTAAATCATCCCTATACTTCTCAAGACTAAAGGAAGCCCTATTTTTAAGCATACTTTCTTCTATTGCACCTTGAATCAGAACACAGATCATTTCTACATCAAATTCATTAGAAAACTCTTGTTTCTTTTGTCCCTCTAATAAAATCTCTTTGAGCAATACATTTAACAGATCTTCCTCGTCATCATCAGCTTTATAGTAAGGCACTCCTTCTTCGTCTTTAGCGTTAAAGACAATTTCAATCAATGCGATATTATTTTTATAATTAGCCACTTGGTAAGCCAAACTAGCTTCAATATATGCTTTTAATTGTGAAATAGCCGTTTCTTCTCGAACAACCTTCCCACTAATAAAATCCAATTTTTTGTTAAATAAATGCACTAAGGTTTGATTGATTAAATCCATTTTGCCAGAAAAATGATACGAAATTAATCCTGTACTCACTTTTGCCTTTTTAGCGACTTTAGTTAAACTGACATTTGTATAGCCAAGTTCATCGAGTGTATCAATACAAGCTTGAATAATCTGTTCTCTTCGTGCTTCAGCAATAAAAGATTGTTTGTTTTCCATCAGGGTCTTCCTCTCGTTTATATTGGTTATTCAATTTTTAAATTGGTCTTTCAATCAATTTTTATTTTAATACAAACTTCTTATTCCTGTCAACACTAAGAATTCGACTATCCTGCCTAGTTAGTTTAAATACACCTTTTTCACATTCTCTTATCTATTTTTAACAGAAATATCTATTTTCTTGTTAAAAAACAACAACCATAAACGACCGTTTATGGTTATGGTGAGTGAGCGTCTTTAAAAGTCTCAAATAGTGCTAAAATACATACCCAAAACTATAACCAAAAACAGAATACCAATACATCAGCCTTAACCCCCTTTTTGGTATAATTAATTTGTATGGAAAGGGGAGTTTCAAATTGAAATTTGGTTATGCACGTGTGAGTACGCAAGATCAGTCATTATCATTACAACTTGATGCATTGGATCGTCATGGAGTGGACGAAACTTTTGAAGAAAAAGAATCTGGTAAAAGGAAAAATCGCCCGCAGTTGGAGGAGCTTCTTAAAGTATTACGTAAGGGTGACACAGTAGTTGTCTATAAATTAGATCGTATCAGTCGGAGTACCAAACATTTAATCGAACTCATGGAACAGTTTGAAGCAAAAGGAATCCATTTCGCGTCTATTCAGGATAAAATTGACACAACAACAGCTATGGGGCGATTCTTTTTCAGAATGTTGGCTAGCATAGCTGAATTAGAACGGGATATCATTAGTGAACGAACGAAAGATGGGTTGGTGGCAGCTAGATCTAGGGGAAGAAATGGAGGTAGACCGAAGGTTGAATCAAAAAAAATTATGCTTGCCATGAAGATGTATGAAAGTAAAGACTACTCCTTATCTCAAATTAAAGAAGCCACAGGAATAGGAGCAACAACGCTATATCGTTACTTGGGAAAGAAAGGGCTATCCAGCGAGGAGGTGTAACATGAGAGGGAAAGAACTATTAACCCTTGATCAGCGAAATATGTTTATGTCTATTCCTGATGATATGACTGAGCATGATATGGAAATGCACTATACTTTTACCACAGAAGATCTTGCATTTATTAATAAGCATCGAAGAGACCATAATCGCTTAGGGATTGCCTTACAACTTGCAGTTCTTCGGTATCCGGGTTGGACTTTATTTCAGATTAAAGACATTCCCAACCAAATACTCGATTATATTGCGAAACAAATTGATGTCTCCCCACAAGAATATACACAGTATGCAAAACGGGTAGCAACTCGAAATGAACACCTAGAGGAACTTCGACAGCATTATGGCTACCAAAATTTATCCTTTGGGATGTATCGAATAATTGCACAATATACTCTTCAACACGCTCTTGGGAACGGGAATACAGATTACTTGATTCGCTCAACAATTAAGGAATTGCGAAGACAAAAAGTAATTTTGCCAGCTATGACAACAATAGAAAGAATTGTATGGGAGGCTCGTCAACGGGCAGAAGAACGAATTTTTAAATCTATCAGCTCTACATTAAATGAATCTCAAAAACCAAAGTTAGATCACTTACTTGATGTAAGTTCCACCTATTCAAAGACACCCCTTGCTTGGTTACGAGAAGTTCCCGGTCAATCTTCTCCAGATGCCTTCTTAAAGGTTATAAAACGTCTTCAAGTCATACGAACTTTGCAACTTAATGTGGATATTAAAGAAATTCATCCAAATAGGGTCTTACAGTTAGCACGATTGGGTTCCAAATATGAACCCCGTTCATTCCGTAGATTTAAAGAGAATAAGAAATTTACACTTTTAATTTTACATCTCCTACAACTTAGCCAAAACCTTACTGATCATGCCTTTGAGATACATGATCGGCAAATCAGCTTATTGTTATCAAAGGGACGTAAAGCTCAAGAAGAGATTCAGAGGTTAAATGGTAAATCAGTTAATGAAAAGGTTATTCACTTTGCAGATTTGGGATCAGCATTGATTCAAGCAAAAGAACAAGGGAAGGACCCATTTGAAGCATTAGAAGCTATTATGCCTTGGGAGGACTTCGTAAACTCAATAGAAGAGGCGAAGCAATTGTCACGCCCAATGGATTACGATTACTTAGACTTACTAAAATTTCGCTTTAACTACTTACGTAAATATACCCCAACATTGTTAGAAGCCTTGGAATTCACTTCTACAAAATCAGGAGAGCCATTGCTTCAAGCTATTGAGACCATTAAAGAGATGAACAGAAATAATAAACGAAAGGTTCCAGAAGGTGCTCCTTTGGACTTTATCTCGAATCGCTGGCAAAAGCACGTTTATGATGATGACGGGAATATAAATCGCCAATACTATGAGATGTCTGTTCTTACCGAGTTAAGAAATCTTGTACGCTCAGGTAACGTTTCTATTAAAGGAAGTCGTCAGCATCAAGATTTTGATAATTATTTAGTGACAAAAGAAACATGGGAGCAAAACAAGCAGCTTAATGAACTTACCGCACCACCTTCTGTTGATGAATACTTAAAAGGAAAAATGGATGTATTACATAATCGGCTTGAATGGATTAAAGCGAATATCACAGAATTAGATGGGGTTAATTTTGAGGATGGACGGCTGCATGTCCATCGTTTGGAGAAAAACGTTCCAGAAAAAGCACGAGAATATAGTTTATCTCTATATCAACTGATACCTCGTGTGAAGCTGACAGATTTGCTTATGGAAGTAGCAAGTTGGACGGGATTCGACAAGCAGTTTCTTCATGCTTCTACACTGCATCCTCCAAAAGAAGAAGAAAAGCCAGCGATCATGGCAGCGATTATGGCTATGGGAACAAATATCGGTCTTACTAAGATGGCAGAAGCGACACAAGGAGTTTCATACCGGCAAATGTCCACAGCCTCACAGTGGCGTTTATATGAAGATGCCATGAATAAAACACAAGCCATTATGGTGAATTTTCAGCATCAGTTAAGCTTGTCGTCGTACTGGGGAGATGGTACATCTTCTTCTTCAGATGGAATGCGTGTTCAAGTAGGAGTTTCATCCTTACACGCTGATGCAAATCCACATTATGGAACGGGAAAAGGAGCAACCATTTATCGCTTTGTTAGTGACCAATTTTCTAGCTTCTATACGAAAGTGATTAATACAAACGCAAGAGACGCTGTTCATGTTATAGATGGTTTATTGCATCATGAAACCGACTTGCATATTAAAGAACATTATACAGACACAGCCGGTTATACAGATCAAGTATTCGGACTAACTAATTTGTTAGGGTTTCGGTTTGCCCCAAGATTACGAGACCTTGCAGATTCAAAACTTTACTCATTTGAAAAGCCCGACCAATATCCAGAAATGGAGAAGTTGCTACGTGGAAGAATTAACACCAAGATCATTCAGGAAAATTATGATGATGTATTAAGGTTGGCACATTCCATTCGTAAAGGAACGGTATCTGCCTCTCTCATTATGGGGAAATTAGGTTCTTATTCTCGTCAAAATAGCCTTGCTACTACACTAAGAGAGATGGGACGTATTGATAAAACTTTGTTTATATTAGACTACATTTCTAGCGAAACATTACGTCGGAGAATCCAACGTGGATTAAATAAAGGTGAAGCCATGAATGCCTTGGCACGAGCTATTTTCTTTGGGAAACATGGGGAACTTAGAGAAAGAGCACTACAAGATCAGTTGCAGCGTGCCAGCGCCTTAAACCTCATTATTAATGCTATTAGTATTTGGAATACCGTGTATCTATCACAAGCAATTGAACATTTTAAAACTACAGGAAAATATCAAGAGAAATTGCTTCCACACATATCACCATTAGGATGGAAACACATAAACTTTCTAGGTGAATATTCATTTAAACCTGAGATTTCGACCTTTCATTCCCTACGTCCACTCAGAACATAAATAAAACCCTGATTTTTCTGCTTAGCGTAGAAAAATCAGGGTTTTACCTTCTGAAAAGTTCCTTATCGTATAATATCTGCGTTTTGTCGGCAGGACCCCTTATTGCACGTGTCTCGAAATTCTCTAATTTAACAGAGTAAAATTTATGTTCTAGCAAGATAATAAGGCAGCCACTGAAAACCTTTTCAACTGCGATTTTCTCTTCATCAATCAATGACCATTCTTCAAAGGACATAATGTAGTCCTCAAATTCAGCCATATGAGTTGTACCATAAAAAGATGAGATTATATTATCGTTTATTTTTTTTTCATCACATATAGACTTAAAATAAAAAAGTGTGATTTTTTCTGATGTTTCTTTACTAACTTCCCGTTGAATAAAGTCATCATTCTTTAGTAACTCTTTAAGTTTCATGAAAACACCTCAAGGGAATTATCCCCATTCGCCATTAAAGTTATGCTTATTTATATTAAATGTTTGGAAAGTATTTGAATGATTGGGGGTAAGAATAAGGTTCTATATTCAGCTAACTCACCAGTCTAAGTTTAATTTACGATTCTAACGGTTCATTAGTAAAATCTACAGTAACAATCGCTCTTACCACAACCACCATAGTCTGCTACCAATTTCCCTTTTTAGTGGACTTATTCATCATCTAACCGCATAACTTTTTCTGATAATAATTTTTGGTCTGGAATAAAGTTCGATCAAAATTATCCCCCAAACCCTTATTTAAAATTAAACGATAAGAACCCGTTTTGAAAGAAAGGACTGGTCAAAACGGGTTAACACTTTGTGAAATACTATGCAATTACTATACTAAAGTTTGATTGTTTTCTACTGTTGATATTAAACAATCGCGCCCTTTAATGGAAGATCGTTCTCGAATATCCATGCTGAACAGATATTCAAGAAAAGCACCTGATTATTCAGTAGCTATTTCCATACAGACATATATTTTTTTCGATATTTACTATCAAGAGCCTTCCTACATGATTGTAAGTAAAGGGCTTTTATTTTTATCAGCCTTAACATAATTCATTGATTTGCAGGAGGCCCAGATTTTCTCACCTCAACCGTCACTGATTGTTTTAGAACAGTTATTCGATATTTACCGCTTTTCTTTATAACTATGTCGCCTGTAAACATACTTGCTTTTTTTGCAGTTGAGGATTTTATAAAATCCATTCCATCAGAAAATGTGAATACTTCTTCCGTACCATCTTCTAGACTTAACAGGCTAAGCTTTACTTGCTCAGGCAGATCTTCTCCTTCAACTTCAAGATTCACATCCTCAAAAGTTCCTGCCACCAAATCCTCCTTTGAAATTATTAGTGTGGCCTTACCGACCTCCACATAAGGTTCCTTAACATAGACTGAGAATTCTCCAAAGGTTCCTTCCCTATTTATGAACTTCAGGTTCCAATAACCTTGCTTTTCAAAAGGCTTAAAACTTGTTAAGGCGTGGGCATCAGAGCCATACATGCCATTACTTAATGTGAAAGAAGCCATTTCCTGAGTAAAGCCGCTGTCAACATGCACACCCTCTATTTTCATATCCTTATTAACAAGGTCATTGGGATTGCCCCATAGATTAACCATTATTTTTGATACACCTCTATAATCTTCTGCAACCAGTTCAACTGGAAGTAATAAACTCACTTTTCCAGGTATCCCATAGTTTGAATCTAGATAAATTGGCTTCCCATCTTCTTCAAATAGAGCAAAATATTCACCAATCTCTGCTCGCTCAACAGCTGCCAATGAATTAATTTCAGGCAGATCCATATTCTCTAAAAATAAAACAGGAACAATAATCAATACCGCAAATAGAGCCCCCAACACACCAGCCCGCTGAAAAGAAAAACCAAATCTTCTTCTAGGTGTCTTTTGCTCCCGTATACTCTTAATAATTCTAGTTTTTTGCTCCCCATTCAGTTCATAAGCAGGGAGTTCCTTCATCTTCTTAAGAAGCTCTTTATCTGAAAGATGGGTCAATTTGTTCATCCTCCTTTAAAAGCGAATTTAGTTTTTTTACTGCACGATGAAAAGTAACATTTACTTTATTATCAGTCCATCCTAAAACTTGGGCCGTCTCCTCAGCAGACAAATCAGCAATTGCTCTTAGGAGGACCACATCGCGGTAATTATTTTTCAATGCATTGATAGTCTCTAATAATCGTGCAGATTCATCCTTTTGGATAACAATTTCTTCTGTGATAGATAATTCTTTTCCAGAAGTTTGCCGTAACAGCTTTTCCTTAAGATTATTCAAAACACTTCTTTTTCTATAAAAATCAATAGCTGCATTACGGGCAATACTGATTAGCCATGTCTTTGGGTTAGATTCAAACTTAAAGCGCACGAAGGACTGAAAAGCCTTTAAAAATGTTTCCTGTACAAGATCCTCCACATCTTTGGATCCTGTGTAATACACCAAATAATTGGTAATGTCTTTTTCGTATTCATGAAACCATTGCTCCACTTGCCGGCCAGCATCCATCGCTGTCCCCCCTTTTGTAATTGGACGGATTTTTAAAGTGCATCTTACAGTTTTATAGATAAAAAATCTAGACGATAAAAAAGCTACCAAAAATGGCAGCTGATTACTTTAACTCAATTCAATATTACCTTTTTGAGACATTGTTTGGAATATTTCTTGTTAAACTAACTACACCTTTAATTGCAATACAACATTTCACATTCTCCATTGAAATTTTGCAAAGAGGTCCAATTTTCTATAAAGGAGTTACTCCACAATCTGGCCCGTTTATGTAATACCGTTATGTTATTTTTACCGTTAAACTCCCCTTTGAACAATGCTTATCCAAAGGGCCTAACTTCGCATCTTTTTTTCAAACATCGCGACTTTATTTTAAATCTACAGAAATAGCTCTTTTCTAATTTAAAGTAATTATATTATCCGAGCATTTATTAAATATTTTCATAAGATACAACAATTCCATTCAGCCAATCTATTCATTCTTCTCCACAAGGTCCTCTGGATAGCATCTTTTCTTAGATATTTGCCTTATAAATATAATTCATAACATATATAGACTTCTAACTAAAATATCCTCCTTTAGGTAGAGCCTTTTCAAGGGCTCTTTGTTATTTTGGAAATTTCTTTCTTTGTATAAAAAAATAATGAACTAACTTTGATTTTTCATCCATCTAACTATATATCTCAAAAAAAGAGAGTGATTCAAATGGATGAAAGTTATTTCCTATATGTAGTTAAAATTACTTGTGCTCTATTTGCTATTTACTGTGATCGAAATAAAAAGCAAAATTGATTTGAACCTCTAGTGAGATGGTTTTTCCTTTCTATGAGTCTAAGAGTAGGATAAGCGCCCAGCGCCTTGTCGTATTACTACGATAGGTTTCCAAACGCTCTCCCCCGATCGGTACGTACACCTCTCAATAGTTTTAATTTCTCACGTTAAAAGTAGTTTTCCCCTGGACTTGACGTGATGGGTTTGTAACCTTTGCTACATCTGCATAATATTTTCCTTTTAACATATTTGTGAATAGAACCGCTCGAGAATTTGTTACATTTTTGTAAGCTGTACAATTACCATTTGTACTGCAGAGACGAACTTTCAAAACGTCATTATTAGTTTGATTTAATACTTGAGCAGATACAGTCTCCCCGTTTCGGGCAACCTCCAATTGCCCATCCCATTTTCCATCATTTGTAACAAAGTTGAATGGTCCATAGAATCCTGCTGAAAACACCGGGGAAACCGTGGCAAAAAGTAGTGATAACGATACAAGTAGTAGAACAAAAATTTTCCTCGTTTTCTTCATTTTCAAATAAGTACCTCCATTTAAATATTTTAATACTTATTAAGTATATGAAAGCCACCAAAAAACTTTCTAGGAGACAAACATATTGTGATTTTAAAGTTAACACAATCAGATAGAACTCAAACCCTATTAAAACCCTTCCTAAGCTTCCTATATACAACTAATCGGATAAATTCCTGTAATATCTTAAAATAATTTAGTCTGTCCCCTAATATTTAAAACAATATACATAAATTTGTAGTGATAAGTTGTCTAATTTATTACCTATTTAGATTGGGGTAATACTCATAGCCATCAAGCTTAGCAGAATGAAATACCCCAAAATGAAAATTTAAGTTGCCTTTCTAAAAATATCTTCGAATTTTTAATTTTTTGGAGCAGGCTACACCCTTTAATTCACATTTTTATTTGATCATCTTACAACTATAAAGTTCTAATATAAGTTGTTCTACACTGTATAGGGGTGCCGCCAAACTTTAGTTCAACTCGCATTATCCATTGTTTAACAAATAATCAAATGCAAACACCCCTTAAAAACCAAGCAATCCGAGAAAAAAAATAAAGGCATTGTCATGAAAAGAAAAAGCAGGAGTTGAGGAATACAAAATTTCCATTAATATTTCAAGTGATGGCCGTAGGCACATAAGAACTTTTGAAAATTCAAAATCGCTTATCACCTACTCGAAAAGAATAGTCGTAAGTGCCATCAGCATAAGAAGAGGACTATCTTTTATGTTCTTGGGGTTGTGTATGAAACTACGGTGAAGGACAGATAATCTAACTAACAAAAAAATATATTTAAACAGGTTATTTTTATTTAACTTTACATTTTTAGCTTGATGGGCATGTGGTGACCACGGGTTATCTAGTTAATGAACGCTGATTGCTTTAAATTATCGGCATCACCTTTGTTATCGATAAAGCCGTTTTCTGTGGGATTACTACCATATGACTTTCACGTAAACCAGGTAAGTTCTTCTATTTCATGCACTATTAATTGTGGTAACCGGAATTTGTACTATTATCTATTTAAATATAGAAGCTAAACTCACTGCTTATCGTGTTATCTAAACTTCCATGCATACATTTATTTGCCATGGATATAATACTTATTGGGTAAGGGTTATTTCTTTTGCTCGTCACCTTACAATTTTCGATTTAGAATTCCATACCCGCCACAACTCCTTATTTTAAGACTATTACGATTAGATTAGAGCCTAAAATGGCTCTTTTCTAATGTGAAGTAATTAAATTACCCAAGCACTTATTCAATAATTTCATAAGATACAGTAATTAGTAATTCTAATTCCATTCAGCCAATATATTCATTCTTCTCCACAAAAGCCTCCGAATAGGCTCTTTTTTGCTATTTGTCCAATCACTTATAAATATATCTCATTACAGACTTCTAACTAAAATAACCTCCTTTAGGTAGAGCCTTTCCTGAGGGCTCTTTTTATTTTGGAAATATCTTTACTCTTTTTGTATAAAAAATAATGAACTAAATTTGATTTCAACCGTCTAACTAATATTTCAAAATAAAAAGGTGAATCAAATCGATGAAAATTATTTTCTTTCTGTAGTTGCAATTACTTGTGCTCTATTTGCTATTTGCTATGATCGAAATAAAAAGCGAAATTGATTTGAACTATGGTGAGGTATTTTTCTTTTCTAAGAATAGGATTAGCCCCAGCGCTTTGTCGTATTACTACCATAGGTTTTCATACGCTCTTCTCCGAACCGTACGTACTCCTTTCAATGTATACAGCTCTCTATTGTCAACCTGGTTTTTCTGCATGTAACTTTTTATGGCAGTGAACATACATAGCTAATGTTTTCTTTAACAGATAATTTGTTACATTTTTTCCTTATCATGCTGGCCTTATAGCTTTTTTAAATGATGAATCTCAATAGGCATATCTTCTTTTCCAAACCATTCACATTTATTAGCCATCTAGCGCTCAATATGATTGTCTCGAAAGCATGACTACTTCAGTAATGGCACATTTTTTTATATTTTTCATCGGCTTTATCACATACTCAAAAAGATAGTTATCAATAAATTCCACATAAACAAAAGACTGTATTTAATATCTTGAAGATATGTAGAAACAATAGTGAAGGACAGGCTATCTTCCTAGCAAAAATAAAAATGTATTCAAATGGGCATATTTGTCATGACTCTAAGCTCCTGTTACTGCCTTAAATAAAAGTTTAAGTGCTTTAAATTAGGGTAAAAATAATGGTTATATATATGTCTTTTTATAAGGAGGATCTAAATGTTAGATTTAGTAGAACGACAATTAATAATTAGAGAAATAAGGTATTTATGTGAAATGAAATCTAAATTAGATGGTTTCATAGAAATAGATTCCTCCTTAATTGACGAACATATAATATTGTTATTGGATGCCCTTTATACAAAAGGTTAATGATATTGATATAACTTTGTTCCATATATACTATATAGAATTTCATATAGATGAATCATTTTGTAGTTCCTTAAATCTAATAGCCCCATAAACTCTACACCTCTTTATCACCAGTTTTCCACCTATCATAATTTTTTTCGATAAAGAACTTTTATTAATTGGTTAAGTTAGAATAGTTAATCTAATTTATAATTCTACGAGGAAGACCATTCTAAGGGGATATTCCAAAAAGTATAAAAAATAATCAAATCTATATATAGTAGAGGCTTCAAGTAGCCGAACAGGGTTAAATAGTGTCCTTTAAATTAAATGATTTCAATACAATAAACTACTTAATCTAAGGTTATTTTGCAGCATTATTTAAAAAAACTACTAAGAAAGTTAAATCTAGAAGTCGAAAAGGAGAAGCTTCAAATCGGCCAAAGAACATGGTAGAAGTAATAAATGAACTCGTAACATTTCATTAAACGATGCCAATATACCATTCCACTCTAGATCAAAATGACCCTCCCAATAATTAATCATCGAGTATTCAAACTTCAAGGAACTGATGAAAAGTTATCCGCATAATTCTTAACTATTCTCTCTAGGTCTATCTCATTTCAAAGGTATATTTATCATATTATTCAGATATTTTAATTTAATAATTAAGACTAATACTTGAACAAACTTTCCGAGATGTATTATGAAATTCTTTTTAGAAATACTCATTAGTTTATTAGTAGTGGCAGCCACGGAATTTATGCAATTTCTATTTTTAATAAAATCTAAACTCGTTGCTTACTTTGTATAACTCCTATAATTCAATAGTAAAAATATGCTCATGACTCGTTAAATGAACAACTATAAGCCAAAAGATATATATATACCAAATTTTTCCCATAACAACATCTAATTTTAATAGAGACTAAATAACTAAAAATTCAAATTATTATAAAATTTGTATAATTTTTATTTACAACTTGTTTGTTTGTATATAAAATACTACTAATAACTGGTAATTAACTGGTTATTATAGAGGTTTAAAATGAGAGGAGGGGAGATTTAAATGAAAAAAGAGTGGGTTGCATTAAAAAACGAATGGGTAGCTTTGTAATTAAATTTAATCACGGGATAAGAGTATGAAAATTAAGGCTAAGAAGGGACTTCCCTTCTTAGTTCATATTATGGAGGTAATTAAATGCATAATTTAAGTGATTACTATGATAACCATCCTATCCTATGGAATTTCCTTTATCCTTTTTTTGGAGAAAATAGCGGAGAAAACGCAAAAGAGAGAGTATTAGATTCAGTTATAAATAATGACATCAACATTAGACCTGGAAAAAATGCACTTTATTTACATATTCCTTTTTGTGATACGATTTGTTCATTTTGTCCATTTATAAAATCCACAAAATATGAACCTGTGATTGGTGAATATGTAGATGCGCTTATAGAAGAAATGAAAATGATTTCTGCTTCTCCCACAATACAAAAAATGAAATTCGATGTTGTTTTTGTAGGTGGTGGAACACCTTCAGTATTAACTCCAGAGCTAATTTATAAATTGAGTACTGCTATTAAAGAAAATTTTACTTTGTCTGAAGACTATGAATGGACATTTGAATGTGAAGCTAAGACAGCTAGTGAAGAAAGAATAATTGCTATGGTTGAAGGCGGGGCAAATAGAGGTAGTTTTGGCGTTCAAACTCTTAATCCCAAATATAGAAAAATGTTTAATCTCACGGCAACTTTCGATCAAATTCAGCAAACAATTCATTCAATGAAGAAACATTTTGATTTATTTAATTTAGATTTACTTTATCAGTTACCTGGACAAACAGAAAAAGAACTTTTAGATGATTTAAATGCAGTTACAAATTTAGGTACTACTAGCATAGATTTTTATCCTTTAGAGTATATTGCTTGTTCTAAAGGGTGGCTTCGAAAGATTACAAACGGAAAAATTCCTACCCCTCCTCTTTCATTAGATAAAATAAAATACAATGATATTGTTTATAAATATTTAAAGGAAAAAAATTGGTCCCAAAAATACGTTTATACTTTTATGCCTCCAGAATATTCCGATGCTAGATTTAAATATGGAGAAATAATTTATGGAGGATATGAAGATCAGTGCATAGGTTTAGGTACTGGAGCGATTACTTATATGCAAGGCATTACTTGGGCGAATGATGGAAATACGAGTAGTTATATTAAATCTATTCAAAACAAAACTCTACCAATTGTACGATCACGGAATTATCATGCCTATGACAGAAAATTTGTATTTTTCCCTAAGACAATGGAAATTGAAAAATCATATTTAGATACCATCCCTGAAAATGATGAAATTTTCAATAAATTAAATAACTTATTAAAAAGAGGACTCGTAAAAGAAAAGAATGGTATATATTACTTAGAAGAACACGCAAGACCATGGTATCCATCTATTCTGGTAGATCTACTTCCTGAAAGTGAAAGAAATTACTATAATCAATCTGTAGAAGGATTACAAAAAGAACTAAATTGGTTTGAGCCTACAGAAGTTGTTTCGAAATGATTGATAAAAAAGAAGATAAATATCTACTGAGAAATAAAAATTTTATTTTACTACTTATAAGTCAAAATCTATCTGCTTTTGGCGATTGGTTTAGAACCATTGCAGCAATTGGTCTTATCTACAAAGTTACTGGTAGTGCAGCAAACTTAAGTTTATTGTTTATTAGCTCCATGTTACCAATGATTTTAGTTTCGACTTTATGTAGCCCCTTAATTGATAAATACTCTCGTAAAACAATTATGATGATTTCAGACTTTTGCCGTCTAATAATCGGCTTAAGCTTCGTATTTATTGTAGTTAATGATTTAAATATTAATTATATGTACCTTTTATTAGCAATTAATGGGGTTTGTACTGGGTTTTATTTTCCTGCTCGATCAACAATTATTCCAGAGTTAGTAAATATTAACCACTTAACAAGAGCTAATAGTATTTTGGCGACTAGCTTTAGTACCTCTATGCTCATAGCAACAGGATTAGGTGGAGTTATAGGTGAAGTTTTGGCAGTAGAATACATTTTTTTATTAGATGCAATCACCTTTTTATTATCTGGAATTTTAATTGTATTTATTAAGACAGTTAAAAAGAGTTCATCAAATCAAAATCAACCATCCCAATCATATTTCCAATCAATTACAGAAGGATTTAAAATAATAAGAAGTAAACCAATTATTCAAAGTAGTATTTGGATTTTAACTTCAAGGGAATTTGCAATAAGTATAGTAAATATTATTTTCAGTCTATATATTTTGAGTGTAGTACAAGCAGGAAATTTAGGGTTAGGTTTGGCTTATCTTGCAAGTGGTCTAGGCCAAATAATCGGAGGTATTACACTAGCTAAATATTTTAAAAACAAGCAGCTATCAATAAAATTCTATAAAACATGGTCTTCAATATCACTAATTTTATTAGGAATTCTGCATAGCTTATCCTATCAACAACCATATTTTATTGTATTTTTGATTTTAGTTGTTATAGCTAACATTTGGTATAGTCCGATTGAAGTACTATATACAACTAGTATAATGACAAATGTAAGTGAGGAGCTAAGAGGAAGAGTCTTTGCTTCTGCAATATCTTTATCAAGAACGGCACATATTTTGGGATTTATACTAGTAGGTATAATAGGTGATATTCTTCCTGTTTCAACAATCGCGATGGGTATTGGTATATTTTTAATTACAGCAGGAATTTTGAATAGGGTATTATTATTGAGACAGAAAGAACACATTACTCAAACATCATCACTAAATTCTTAAGTAAAACGAACAAGGGGTAACGATAAAGTGAAACTTCATAACCTAGAGTTAAATGAGATTTTGATTTCATTAAAAGAAAATTTCGATAAGATAGAAAGATTTGCAACTGAAATTGATGAATCAATATTATTTAGAACTCGAAAAAATGGAACATGGACTGTCAAACAACTAATAGGTCATTTATATGATACACAAGAGGTGTGGGGAGAAAGAATCAAACAGTGTTATGCCTCTCCATCATTAATTACCTTTACATCATATGATCCAGAAAAGCTTGTTAAAGAAAGAAATTATAATAGTGCCAATTTGAAGAGTGTTATAGAACTATATAGAAAACACAGAATGGACATGTATGAAATATTAACAAAGAAAAATGCAACAAAAGAGGGATTGCACCTTGAAGATGGGACAATGACAATAAAGGATTTAGCAGAAACCATAATGGCCCATGAAAAGCATCATATTGCACAAATTGAAGATATCAAAAAAGAGTATGGAGTGAAAATATGAAGCATGCTGAATATTTAATTGGCAACTTAGTGTCTGTACAAGATTATGAAAAGTACACTAAAGAATTAAAGCTTAGGGAAAACCTAAAGTCATAAGGGATACCATCAATATTATGCGGAATATAAAGTTAAGGGTAATCAACAGGCTTAAATCTATTTAAGGCAAACAAAATACTAACACTAAGCATGAGACCACCTATCGGGGTAATGACAGCTTCGCTGGTACTACCCCGATAAGAAAGAGAAACTCAGCTTAAGGGTTACATTGAAAATATCAAAAGAGTCTACTCAATTGATATTTTTTTAAAAGCGATGGTTAAAATGTTTCTTTTTTCACTCTACTGAGCAAACCATGTGTTCAAACAATCATGATCTATTATCTAATAGCTGTTGTATCAACTGATTTTGCTTTGATAGTTGTTCTTTGAGTTGTAATATTTCATTTTGATTTGCTTTATTTTGATTCTCCAAGTCCTGGACCTTTCTTATGAACTTCCTACTTTCACCATCATTTGGCTTTAATAAAACAAGTATTTGATTGGCACCAGTTCTTTTAATCACACGGAAGCCTTCCTCTGACTTTGTTGCTATCCCTTCATCATTAGGGCGACAGTAATTATTCACTTCACAACTGCCATCATCTCTCAAAAGAACTTGTCCTACTAGACCTACCGGTACCCACTCAGCACGATACTCACGGGGAATATAATTTTTTTGAGCATCCCACAATGGATTCATGAGAGGTTGAGTTTCTATGCTTGCTGGGACAAGGATATTTCCAGCTTTATCCTTGATTTCAGGAACTTCTACTTCCTGATATTGTCTTCTTCCCCATTCGTCTAATTGATAACGCCCATGCCAGTTCAACCCTGCACTATTACCTAAAATACTAGGAGTTGCGCTCGTAATTCCTAATATATAATCATCAGAGGTCGCTTTTTTGATTCTATTTCCAACAAGTGTCACAAAGTATCCCACTTCAATTTCTTTTCCATCTATAGTTTCAAACATTTCTGCGAAGTCAGCTCCACCAGTGTTGTATGAAGCCCCATCAATGTACATTTCTCCGTTACTGGCCAGCCATTTGGCACCTAAACCTCTACTAATACTACTCGATCCATTACCAATAAACCATGAATAATCTTCCTCGGCATCTCCATAACGCCCCATAATATGTGTAGCTGTAAAACCTTCGGCACTGGTATTGATTCCTTCAGCATGGGACATTTGACCACTTGCAATGGTGAATATACCCTCGGCATGGGAATTAGGGCCACTGGCTATAGTTCGGCTTCCTTCAGCATGAGAGTTTTCTCCACTTGCCAATGTCTCTTCACCCTCTGCATGCAGCAATCGTCGTAATACCCTCAGCATGAGCACCCGGGCCGCTTGCAATACTGGCATTCCCTTCGGCATGTGAATATGCCCCATTCGCTTGAGTATTAATGCCTTCAGCATGAGCTGCTGCTCCGATTGTAGTAGACTGAATCCCCTCTGCATGAGAGGCTTCACCTAAAGCTCTTGATGAAGATCCCTCTGCATGTGAAATAGTACCGCTTGCTTCAGTTTGAAACCCTTCGGCATGTGATGTGCTGTTCCAATTGCCTGCGAGCCGCTTCCCTCCGCATGAGAAGCCTCACCTACAGCAACCGTGTCATATCCTTCACTGTGAGAGGCTAAGCCAATTGATTGAGTAGTGGAGCCTTCAGCATGGGAAGAACCACCAATGGAATGATTTCTATAACCTTGAGCATGAGAAGCCTCACCTGCTGCAATTGTAGAACTTCCCTCTGCATGAGCAGAAATGCCGCTTGCTTCAGTATCAATGCCTTCGGCATGCGAAGTTGCACCACTTGCTGTTGTATTCGCTCCTTCTGCCTCTGAACAATTGCCTAAGGCATTTCTGTTACATTCAACCATTATGTTATTTCCCCCTAAAAAATAAGATTGATAAGGTTATCATATGTAATAAGCAGAGTGGACAAACATACTATATGAACAACTTGATTTTTCCGATACAATCACACCAAACTTAGTTTGTTATACACTAGCCTATTGCTTTACATTAATCACTTGTTTGAATTGTAATTGCACGGTTAGGTAATTCGTCTTTGAAGATGTCTGGATTCTTATAGCTTATTAGAAAAGAAAATAATCGATAAATATTGGAGGGAATAACATGTTGGAATGGTTTGCTCCACCTTTACTAATTGCTGCTGCAATGCTCCCGAAACGAAAAATGTCTGATGGAAAAAAGATTGAGGAAATATTTAAGAATGCAAGAATATGCGTGAAAGATGGAGATTCATTTAGTTACCCGAAGTTATACAAAACAATTAAACAAGAGCATAAAGCCACTTATCTACACTACCACTCCGGAATACCAAGCGAAATCTTTAATAAGATTAAACCTGTTTTTGAAGATGAGTTAAATAAAGATATTGAAATTGAGTATGAAGGATTATTAAAAATCAATGTTTATAATCAAATACTTCCCAAAAAATGGACGTTTGATAATAATATTCTTACTCAAAAATGGGAAGCGCCTATAGGGAAAAATCACGATGGTACACTTTACCATGACTTTAATAAATATCCTCATATGCTTGTTGGAGGAGTTACTCGTTTTGGAAAGACGGTATTTATTAAAGAGATTTTTTTGTAATTGTGGATGAAGGTGCTGAATTATCTCCAGACACTATTGCTGCTGGAGACTTAAAAAAGTATCAACTATATTTGTATAGCCATTCTTTTTCATATAATTTTGGCGTTTTTTTATATCCTCTAGAATGAAAGCTAACGTTTTAGTTGATTCAAACAAATCACATGCAATGGATTTTACATTGGGTAAACCCTCATATTTACTGAACTCCATACCACCTTTTAAATCTAAAATATAAAACTCAACATCATCTGGATTTGTTATTGCATTCAATATGAATATATTAAAGGCTTAGTGTGAAGACCATTGCTCTAAACCCAAAAGTATTGTTTTCATCCTTTAATCGATAGATTACACTCAAATTAGCAGTAATGCTTCTTTTTAAACTTCTTCTTGGAGAGTTCTCCTCTATAACCTTCACGTTGTTTAGCAATCGCTTTTCTTTTGGCATTCATTCCACAATCATATCCTATTCAATTCTATTCAAAAAAATAATGGCTGTACCTATTTGAGGGAATTTTAATAACACTATATATTATCTTTAAAAATTGTTTTCAAAAGAAACACTATATAATAGAAGAAACTCGGTATAATAATATATTTTTTGTGGTTATTAATTTCTGAAAATAGCTCTGAGATAAAATTAACTAACCTCCCCCTGTTCTATAAATATTTTCATTTATAGTGATTATATACGACAAGCTGGTATAGGGTTTTTGTTAGTATCTTTTCTATCCTTAACTATAATAACGAAAAAATCATGCTGTGATGATGTTAATAAATATGATAAAATGAAATTATATAAACAAGAAAAAAACGCCATGATATAGGCGTTAAAAATTAAATTTAAAAACTGCGTAGAATGTTAGATTCCACGCAGTTAATCGATTTTAAAGATTTTACGAGGTCGCATTCGACTGTTTCGTAACGAAGAAAAATAACTGCGTGGAATCTAATCTCTGAATTAATCATAAGGTGGTAAAAAATGTGAATGATATTATTATACAATTTATGGAAAATAAAAAATTTGACAGTCAAGCGACATTTTGTACATTTCAATACACACTTCTGAAGTTTCGAAAAATTGTTGAAGAAGGTGGCGGAGACGTAAATCGATTAACAGAATATGACATCCGTTATTATTTCCAGAAAAGGGAAGATAAAAAAATCGCAACCAAGCAAAAGGAATATTCGATTATTTCCAGTTTTCTTAAATATCACAATTGGCAAGATCGAATGAACGGGATTGAGTATCCAGAAGAAAAAATCGTGAGTATGGAAAGAAAATCAGTTGATAGTGTCGATATTGCTAAAATCAAAAGAGAAATTGAAAAGATGAATCGTAAACTTAATGGAGATTGGAAAAAAGGAGGAAAGATGCGTGTCGCTCTTATTTATACGCTTAGCTATACAGGACTTCGAGTGTCAGAACTCGTAAACTTGAATAAAAGCGACATAGATATACGAGAAAGAACCGGCACGATCCAAGTTACGGGAAAGGGAAACAAAGCTCGCACTGTTCCAGCACCGAAAGAACTCAGAAGAAAATTAACAGAATACCTGAGCGAACGTGTAGACGACCACCCCGCTGTGTTTATCTCTAATCGAGGTGGCCGCATTAGTGTACGTAATGTGCAGGACATTTTAGCAAGATTAAATGATCGCTGCGGTTTTAAAAAAGGAACGCTTCATCCGCATGTGCTCAGACATACATTTCTCTATCAAACGGCCGATCATGTACCACTAACGACACTCACACAACTAGCTGGGCATGACGACCCGAAGACGACGATGATTTATACAACGCCGAACTTGCAGGAAGTTGGCAATCGACTTGATAGTTTATATTACGAAGAAGATTGAGAGTGTTGGAGAGGATTTTTATAATAATCCGCTCTTTTAAATTTATTATTTTATGTTTTTTGAAAATTACGATAATATAGCGCTTATTTAATTAATTAAAAGGAGTTGATATCAATGGTAAAACATTCGGGTGGAAAAGTAGGAAAGATACTATCTGGTAAAAAATCAAGTAAATCTCAAAAATCAAAAGCCGCTAAAACATTAAAAAATCATCAAAATAATAAACATTAATACTAAAATAATGTACTAGCCTATTTAATTAGCTGGTACATTATTTATAAAATTAACACTTACCACGATTTAATATATCCGCTTTTAATTATTAGTTTAAATCAACTTATTATAATAAAGCCTTTACTTATAAATATTTTGAATTTTTTAACTAATATTTTATATGATTTATAATTCTATTTTTATATGATCATCTGTTAGAATTAACTTATCCCCCTGTTTAATAATAACAATATTCAGATGTATGAGATACTTGTCACTCTCATCGATATCTGTAATAATAACATCCAAATTATTTTTTCCTTCAATTAGTTCTTCTGATAAATCCAACTCGAATTTCTCTACCTTCTTATATTTATCTATTTGATAGTTCATATTATCACTAGTATTATTTGATCCCATAACTGGAGACTTAGAGTCATTCATTACTTCGATTACTCCATGATAACTTAAAAGATCGTTCATCTTAAAAAATTTACTATTTTCATTGTTCTCATTATTCATTTCTATTGAGATATCAATATTATTTAAATTGTATGCTGTTACTATAACCCTATGGCTTTCTTTATCTGTTTGAAACTCAACCCTTTTATCTATATTAAAGGCTAACAAGGTCAAAATAATACTAAAGAACGCTACTAATATTAAGAGATAAATGAATATTGAATTCCTTCTAACTAGTTTTACACCTCTATCAAATACTCGACTTTGATAGATAATTTTTTCTTTGATTAAAAAACTTATAATAAAAAAAAGCACTAAAGCACCTAATGAACACCAAAAGAAAAAAACAACACCATCCTTTATAGTAAAAAAATATATTAAAGACATTACTAACATTGAAATTATAATCCATTTGAGACTTCCAACTATAGATTTTAAAATCTCATTGTAACTCTCATCAGCTTTAAAGACTGCCTGGTGATGCTTCTCATTATTCTTGTGATAACCTAGAGTCTTCATTTCGTTATAAATGTAAAATACAATTCTTAGATAAATATAAATAATTCCCGTTAGTATTACTAATGAAAAGCAATGCTCTATATTGAATAAAGTCTTTGTATAAGCACTTGTAGTAAACGTACCTATCCATATTTTTAAGGCAAAGTTTAAAATGAAGAAACTACCCAAAAAAAGCGTTATTACTAACACCAAACGCGCTATTCTACTATCATTTATCTTACTCATGATTCCCTCCTAAATTCTTTAACTTAATATCGTCAATTACAGATATAAATACACTTTCCATAATTATTACTATTATGACTGTGTCCTTAAATGTTCTTTTCTCGTATAATAAAGCCTAAAATGTATACATCCCATAAAGCAATATTGAATGAACTATATGGCATAATTGAAAAATTTCTTCGGATAGCTGAGGAGCTAAAAACTCTTGTTTACGATGGTAGAAACTAACCAATATAAACCCCATCAAATTTTATAGACGGAGTTGAAAGAATGGAAAATAGTATAAAAAAAATATTCATACCTGATGACAAAGGTAATCAGAAACGAGGAATTGACATAGGTATGTGCACCCATATCTGTGCATATCATGCGTGTCTCCCTATTAATCTTGATAGTTACTTTTCAGATTTCCCTGTTGATTCTAAAAACGTCTCTTCTTCCGGTGTGAAAAAATCAGGGAGCTGAAAGTCCGTTACGTCTGATTCCATTAATTCTTGTTCTTTTTCAAGTTGTTCTGCAAATTCTTCTTTATTATCAATATGTTTGTTAACAGTTCAGTCATTTTATAAAGAACTTCAAAGGCTCCAGGTGATTGTGGAGAAACACCGTCTTTCAAAAGTTTTTTTATCGTTACTAACAGATCCAACATTTCTATATCCCTTTTTTGCCCTTGTTCTTTCGAAAGAACTAAGATAATCCTCCTTTCTTCCGTTTAATGAACAAACCGAATAAAATTTGCTTAACCACTCTTATTCACCCCATCCTTTTAAAGCAAAAAAGGATGGGGTGAAGTTAGCATTTTTTTTAGATTATGTGAGTCCTTTTAAAGGGTTTGAAGAAAATGATTGAACAAGGGATTCAGAAATATTGGACAAGGAAAAAACTGAATTCCCTATGGAAATTCAGCTCGAAATGAATTTATATTAGATCTTACCATTTAGATTAGATGTTAACCTTTTTTCTTAATAGATATCCAAATCTCACTTTTTTGATCTTTACTAGCTAGTATTTCAGGACCTTCTGCCAGTTCATACGAAGTTGAAGGAAACCACTCAGAGTATATCCGTTGCCAATGTTCTTCGACTTGCGTCCAGTCCCCATCTACTTCAAAAATTACCCATAACAAAGGAGGGATTTCTAAGGTTGTATACTCGTCTGACCCTTCCTCAGTTGTGACAGCTCCTATATATTGATCGAAAGTTGCCTTTCCTTCTATAGTTTCTGAGTAATTGACTGATACATGAACAATACCATTGGGTTCCTTATTCGAGAGAGATTCTAATTCTTTCATTCTGTTATCACCGATGCCCTCTATCATATCTTCGTAAGTAGGCGTAAGGATTTGATCTACCATCTCGACTGCATACTTAACCCCGACAATTTTAAATGGTCCTTTTTCATCAATACGATATTTCATTTCAGTTCCTCCTTGAATGGTTAATTGAAAGGACATTCTTGGATATGCTTTCAAGTTCTGCTCTGGGTTTCTAGCTAAAGTTGGAATGACGCCATGAAAACTTTGAAAAGCTCTGGAGAAGGCATCTGGAGATTGGTATCCATATTTGATTGCAATATCAATAACTTTTACATGCTGATCCTTCAATTCCAAAGCTGCTGCTGTTAATCGCCGTCTACGAATATACTCTGATATCGTGATACCCGATAGAAGAGAAAATAGTCGTTTAAAATGAAACTCAGAGCAGTACGCTCTTTTTGCCACTTCTTTTAAGTCGATACGGATATCCAAATGATCTTCAATATAGTTTAATGCCTCGTTCATCCCTTTTAACATATCCATTATTCAACTCCTTTCACTTATAACATAACAAGAGAATTCACCTTATATCCGACTTTTCATTCTTATATTAGTCGGGTTTAATTACATTTTACTTAACCGTATGATTAGCTTTTTAACACTAAATTCTGTTCTTTTATGGCATACACATAATCAGCCACTCTATCAACAAAAGTACGGTCATGCGATACAAGAAGAACTGTTCCTTCATATCCTTTTAAAAAGCATTCCAATGCTTCAATACAGAAAACATCTAAAAAGTTTGATGGTTCATCTAAAACTAATATATTGTACCTTCCTAAAAATAGCTGACACAACACTAAACGAATTGCCTCTCCACCACTTAAATCACGAACATTCTTTTTTATATCATTTCCTCCAAAATTCATTGAGTGTAAGACAGAACGAATCATACTTTCATCATAGTTGCTTCTTTCTTTCATAAAGCCTAGTACAGACTCATCTTTCGAAAATTGATAATCCATCTGTTCATAAGCTCCAATAACAGCTTTTGGAGAAATCGTTATCCCTCCACCACGCTCTAATATATGGTGTAATAATGTTGTTTTTCCTGACCCATTCTTTCCAGTAATTGCGATTGTCTTGCCCAAAGGAAATTGGAAACTCGCTTCTTCGAGAAGCACTCTGTTTCCTACTTTTATCGTTAAGCGATCCGCCATAAGTGGTAACTTATTGTGTAATTTAAGAGCATTTGACTGTTGAAAACGAATAATTTGCTCCTCTTTTGGAGCCTCGACCTCTTCAAGCTGTTCCACTCTTTGTTCTATTGCCTTTGCTGCCCGTTGTACAGACTTTTGACTCGTCCCCTTTGATTTCGTCTCAAACATTCTATTCACCATAGCTTTTGTCTCTTTCTTTGACATACGACTATTGGCCTGTGTTATTTTTTCAGCCTTCTTCATTTTATCATCTGCGGCTTTGATCAGACGTGTTTTTTCTTTTACATATTTATCATGTTGCTCTTTTTGTTGCCTTTTCTCAAGCACTTTTTGGCGGGAGTATTTCGAGTAGTTACCTGTAGATTCATTTACTTTCCCATCTTCTATTTCCCATTTTCGTCACAAGTTTATCTAATACATACCGGTCATGACTCACAAGTATGAGTGTACCGTAGTAGTACATCAATTCTTGTATAAAAAACTGAGTACCTTCTGCATCAAGATGCGTTGTTGGATCGTCAATTAGTAAACTTTCATGATAGTTTGAGAAAATTCGAGCTAACTTTAGCCTAGTCTGTTCACCGCCACTAAAGTTTTCGAGTTCCGTTGCTGGAATAGATAATTTCCCTTTTAGATTATAATCAATCTCTGTTTGTTCAGGTTTTTTTAGTTGAGTGTCTCATAAGACTTATCTCAAAAATGAAATGATATTTTGCGGAAAATCGGTTATATTCGTGTCAGTTCGACTAGCCAAAATCCTTCAAGGCAATTTCAGCAGCTGAACGAGATCGGAATGGGTATTATATATGAAGAGAAAGTTTCAGGAGCAACAAAGGATCGAGAGCAACTTCAAAAAATGTTAGAGGATTTACAAAAAGATGACATTATTTATGTGACTGACCTAACTCGGATCACTCGTAGTACACAGGATTTATTTGTATTAATTGATGATATAAGAGGTAAAAAGGCAAGTTTAAAATCACTAAAAGATTCATGGCTAGATTTAACAGAAGATAATCCATACAGCCAATTCTTAATTACGGTAATGGCTGGTGTTAACCAATTAGAGAGATATATTATTCGTATGCGACAACGTGAAGGGATTGAGTTAGTTAAAAAGGAAGGAAAGTTTAAAGGACGGTTAAAGAAGTATCATAAAAATCATGCTGGAATGAATTACGCGGTGAAGCTATATAAAGAAGGAAGTATGACTGTAAATCAAATTTGTGAAATTACAAATGTCTCTAGGGCTTCATTATATAAAAAGCTATCGGAAGGGAAATAATAATCGTTAATTATTCCATTAAAGGGCCAAATTGTGGAAGATAATAGAGAACATATACATAGCGATAAAAGTAAATATTTCTAGCTAACTGTTAAATGGTAAATATCTAAATTCATAATTAGGTGATTTTAACTTTATATTGACCAACGAAACATTTGGCGAATCACTTTGGTGTTGACAGGAATAAGAAATATGTGCAAAAATAAAATTGATTGAACGACCAATTTTAAAAACGAACAATCAATATAATTTTAGGTGGAGATTCTATTGGGAGACAAACAATCTTTTATTGCTGAAGCACGAAAAGAACAGATTATTCAAGCTTGCATTGACACACTTGAGGAACTCGGTTATACAAATGTCAGTTTAACTAAAATCGCTAAAAAAGCAAAAGTAAGTACAGGATTAATTTCATATCATTTTTCTGACAAAATGGATTTGATCAGTCAAACTTTACTGTACTTGCTTAACAAAAAATTGGATTTTATTAGCGGAAAGGTGGTTCAAGAAGAAACACCTATTTCGCAATTAGAAGCATATATTGAAGCTAGTTTGGCTTATCAAGTAGCTAACTATAAAAATAATATCGCATTAATTGAAATTGTCTTTAATGCTCAAAATGAAGAAGGAATTCCTTACTATAGGGTAGATAATGAGGAAGAAGAGGATCCATTAAATACATTTATCAAAGAGATTTTAATTGAGGGACAACAGAAACAAGAATTTTCTAATGAATTCGATGCTGAAATGATCTGTGTCCTAATTCAAGGAGCAATTGAAGAAAGTATGCTTAAACATAAGAATTCCTTTAATTTTGAGAAGTATAAGGATGAGTTGATTAAAATAGTAACAAAAATAGTCATGATACATAAATAGCGCCAAGTCTGCAAATTAAAGGCTATACATTTTAAAGTTTAATTGGCTATTAGAACAATTATTACTTTATCTAAACTTGATTCTATGTCATGAATAATTTCTTGTTGCAAATGTCAAAATACCGTACAAATCTTAGGTTAAATATTAAAATGTTGGAGGTAACAACCTTAATGAAAAATACAACAACAATTGGTATGGGTTTCTTGGAAAAATTGATTACCGTATTATTTCCTATTGTGTTAGGAATGATAGGGTGGTTCCTTCCAAAGTTGCTGGAATTCATAAAAAGAATACCTATCTTTTCCGATCAAAAAGTCATTGAGCTTTTACTTTCATTCAACCTTTTCTGGGTATCTATTATCTTGATGTCCGTAGGTGGAATTATAGGTGTTCTATTATCACTAACGGTCTATAGTGAAGCGTTGAAAATGATCGTAGGAGATCAAGAAATACTGATCAATAAAGATGATAAAGAAAAGAAAATTAGAAAATCTGAGGTAAAAGAAATCTTTATGGAAGATAATAATGTCGTAATTACTGGAAATAAAGGTCAAGAACTTTTGAGTGAAAAGACGGATATTAAGAAGGAAAAAATACGAGAAATCTTTCTGTATCATCATTACCTTTGGTGTGAACAGGACCCTTATGTAGATGAATTCAAACTTTGGGCCCTAGAAGATCATTTACTTGGGGAGAACACCAATTCAATCTTATATGAACGTAGAAATGCAATTAGAGAAGGAGATAAGAAAAAGGCAAAAAATTTAAAAATGGATTTAAATGAGCTAGGGGTAGTTGTGAAAGATCAGGGTAAGGATCAATATGTACGAAAGATTTAACTAAACAAGCCAAATTTAAAAAAGTCGGTTCCTTAGCGTATAGGAATTCGACTTTTTAGGTTGCAATTTGCTTAGCGTATAATATATGCGTTTTGTCGACATGACCCCGTATTGCTAAAAAAAATAAATCGAAGAATATATCAGAACGCACTCGATATATTTCGCGAATAATGAGCTGCGTATCTGTCGGTCTATTTTTATAACGGTTAATCATTGACCAACCAGCTGGAACAGCACAAATAAAATAAACAGATAGTAGGTCGAATGACTGGAAGAAAGGATTCAAAACAAGATATAAAAATAACCCTATCAACAATGGAAAAAGACTATTCATTGGATGCATACAGTTCCCTCCCTTCTAATCCTATACTCAAGCATTTTCTTGTACCGATGATTCTTTAATTTTCATCTTTTTTTCGTTAGATTGATTTATACGGTCCAGATAAATATAAATGAATTTTTCAGTAACCTTACTAGGGAAGTAACCTATACGCTCCTTAATAATATTTTCAATCACCCATACTTTTCGAGTTGCTTCTTCATAATCACTATAAGAAGCAGCGTTATATTCCTGCATTTCATTCCCTTGTTCGGTTGCCCTATGAACGTTTATACGTAAATTATATACATCAGAACGGTGTTTTCTGGCATAACGCAATAAGAATAACAATTCAATGGTTTCTTTCTCCATAAGGGTTTTAGTATCCTTGAAAATTTCCACTTCTGCAGGAATTGAATCTATAGTGTTTGACATGCGATTGCCATTTTTTGATATTTGATAATCCTTTAATTCCATTTCACAGAAAGGACAGTATTTAGAACTTAATTCAGTGGCACAATAAGCACAAGTTAGCATTTTTTAACCTCCATAAAGGGGAGAGAACACCTCTCCCTTAGTCTCTTTCTTCCAACTCTTCATTGCATTTCATACATTTTAGGGATACATCGGGCTTAGTAGAACGAGCAATTAAATCACAACCAGGACAAACCCATTTATAAGATTTTTTCCTCTCTTTCTCTTGGCCATCTTCTTCTTGATTAGTGTCATCATTACTAAGATGTAATTGCATTCCCCTTCGAGCGATTGAAAAAGCGCTTTTATCAATATCAAGAGAGGATATTTTCTGCTTTGTTTCTTCTGTTAACTTAGGGTTATACCACCCATATTTCTTATCTGGCTTATCTTTCTCAAAGTAAAACCCTCGTTTTTCTGCTTCGGCTTTAAACTTTTTATTATGGTAGTTTCCACCTCGACTGCAATCCTGAATATCATGAGTGATATTGTACAGGTGCACCATTTCGTGAAGTAATGTATCCATGGTTTCAAAAAAATCTAAATCCAAAAATTCCGCAGCTATATTTATTTCATACAGTTTGATTTTTCCGTCACGATCACCCCAAACCTCTTTTGTTGTACACCAGCCCATAGATTTGCGTTTACCACTGGTTTGAATCGTAATGGCGAGGTTAGGCAATTCATCATTGAAGAACGTCTTATTTAATAACTCAAACGCAATATGCAATTCGTCAGTAGCCACTTTTATGCTGGACATTTAAGTGAATTCTCCTTTTTGAATATTAATATTCAATTACCTTAACTATATTATAACATAAAATTCTGACAATTGGTATTGTTTTGATGCTTGTCATGTGCTAAAATAGCACTAAATAGATATCGAAAAGGAAGGTGATTTTTAGTATGCTTTTCAGCAGAAAGAAAAAAATAGTTTCATTAGAAAAGCAGAATGAACGTTTGCTAAATGAAATTCAAAATTTAAAGGAAAATGAAATTGCGTTAAAAGACGCCATAGAACAGTTAAAAGAAAAAGTAAATGATCTTTTATGGGAACAGGCACATAATGAGGGGTTATTTGACGAACCAGAAGAGCCAGATTATAGTGAAGCTTGCAGTTGCGGTGGTATATTCACACCCATGTACGATGAACATCCTAATTGGATAAAATTTTGTTCCACTTGTGATAGCAGATTTGAAAATTATGATGCTTCTCCTATTAAAGAACCTGTTTGAAATAGATATTAAAAAGGAGTTTTACTTATGAAAAGATTACCCATCAACATGCCAGATGCGCTTAAAGAGGACTTTGAAAAGATGTCAGAGGAGGTAGGGTTATCACAAAATCAATTAGCCGTAATGGCGTTGCATAGCCTTGTAGCAAACTACGAATCGAAAGGGTCCTTTATCTTCGCAGATTTATTAAATCCTGAACACAGATCGAATAAAAAATGAGGGAAATTTTAAATGGAACGCCCTTATAAACACCATGACAGTATGGTGTTAGGTAACATTTTCTGTACAATCCCTTAGCGTATGTTTTGAACTTTTAGTTGGAAGGGGGGTGGTTTTACATGAAAGTAAAAGTAGCAAGAAATATCGTTGCAAGAAAAAACCCCTTAAGAGCTAAGGGGTATCAAACGCATTTTAATTAACGGAAATTTCCACTCGTACTGAACTATCAGAATATCGAACATTTCCAATTCGAACATATACTTCTGCTTTACCATTAGTTCCATCAGCTACTGCTCTTGTTGGAAAAGTAACACATTTATTAGGATTACTATTCACACTAATAGCACCTAATTTTGTTAAACCTGCACCAATACCGTCATCCTTATAAGCATCTATTGCATAAGTATTAGCAGAGTTATTAACCCCACTTATACACGCTGTAACATATCCACTAGGAGTCTGAAAAGTTTTAGAGGGCTTCCAAATCAAAGGTGTCAGTGACAAATTATCATATCCTATGTATGCTGCGCCTGCTTGAGTAGGGATTAACACGATTGCTAAAAATCCCATAATAATAAAGCGTGTTAACTTTTTCATTTAATTTCCCCCTTAATATTAATTTAAAAATATAACAATACCTAAGTTTTAAAATGTTTTAAAGTTCTATCACCACGCTCTCTTTTTTATAAGGATTTTATGATTAAATCAAAATTCTGAGATGTTAATGATAGATTGCTAAATTAAAAATTCGTTATTAAGTTTGTAATTCCTTTAAAAAATGGAAAAAAATAAAAGTAATTAGATAAAAATTACCTATTTTTATTTAGTATAAATATTACGTTTTTTATAGATATTACAAAATGGAGGTGTGTAAACATGAAAAAAATAATTATAAGTTCACTTTTAGCAATTTTGTTATGTATATCTTCATTTTCGGCTATTACAAACGCAAGAAATACTCAAACAATGGAATTTCCACCATCAGCTAAAGTAAATAATCAATTATTTGGATACTTTATGCTGGACCTTTACCACAAAGAAATATTAAGCCATGTTCAAAGGTATTATAAGGATAAAAACGTTCAAGGTTATGGAATGCCTGAAAACGATCAATCTGTCTTTATACGTACAACAAGAAATCTAGATGAAGATTTAGAAAACCAATTTAGTTATTTATTAAAAGTTACATTGCTTCCTTCTTATCAAAATGGAACCGTTGTTGGTAAAGATACACTATATTTTGCTGTTGAACCATCGGTGTTAAATACAACCAAAGTTCCTGATGGTACAAATAAAATAAAGTTAATAAAGTATGAACATGAAGAAGTTCAAAAAAAATGACCTCTCAAGAGGTCGTTTTTCTCTATCCCCCTTCCAACTAAAAGTTCAAAACATACGATAGCGGGCACATTACTAAATACAGTGAATTATAAAAGCAGCAATCTCATAAAGGTACAGAAGCTAATATATGGCGTCTGTCAACGGTAAGCGGACCGCAGGGAGCATTAAGGAGTTGATAGACTCACTACACCCAAACCCTCTTGCTGTGTCAAAAGGCAACACCTTTTGACCTGCCTACCGGCGAGGGAGCCCCTCAAGGATTGAGGGGTTGGGGAGTTCGATTTAACGGGGTCTGGGGAAGGATTTCCCCGGTGGGCTTGGGCAAAGCCCAAGGTTTAATCATTATTGTACGTTGTTAAAGGTTTTCGGCTCATGGGGTACGGCCTGAAAGGCAAAGGAGACAGGAACTTACGGAATGTAGGCGACAGCCGTACATGCCGTTGTTATCGGATCATTTAGTGCCACAGTGACACGTACAGAATGTTGATTTATGGCTATCTACACGCTTTTTCGTAGATGGCCGTAAATTTACATTCTGTAGTGCTGCCGCCCATCACCTTGTTTTTAAATTTAGCCCTTAGAACTTTCCTTACAAACGGGTCAACCTATCAACTTAACTTGTTTTTCTCTAAAAACTTTTCTGCGGTCTCTATAGACCAATACTTCACACCCGAAATAACCAAATCAGGTTCAACCATTTTCCCTCTTTTATAAGCCATATTTATTCTTTGCTTGGTATATTTAAGTCCATTTTCAGTCAAGTAATCTGCAAACTGACTCATCCCCAAATATTCATCCTCTTCTTTGACAATAGAAAAAGTAGACTTTGTCTGAATTAAATAAGTTTCTTCACGAAAATAGTCAGTCATTAATTCTAATGCTAATTCAAGCCATTCATCAGTAAGATGCAAATAGAGTTTTCTTATATCAAAAGATTGAGATTTAGGTTCTTCAAAGAACCAAATTAATTTTAAAAAAATCTTTTCGACCTCGTTTAACCCTTTCATGGATTCTTCGATTAGAAGCACATTTTCATATGCTGTAATTTTACTTTCTAACATAGGAAAACTTTCAATGACTTTTTCAGTTGCTTTTTTCATAAAAAAACCCCCCCTTCGTTTACTTAGTAAACAAAGTATATCATTTATTGTTTACTAAGTAAACGATAATGCATTATTTTTGTTTTATAAGAAAACAACCAAAAAAAGGGAGATTACTCTCCCTCCTGATTAGATGTACCCTTTTTCTTTCATACTGAAGAATGATGCTTTTTCATTGACTATGACATGATCTAATACTCTAATACCTAAAATCTTGCCACATTCAACTAATCTCTTTGTTACGTCAATATCCTCACTTGAGGCGGTCGTGTCTTGACTCGGATGTTGGTGTGCAACAATGATTGATGCGCTATTATTCAGGATAGCACTCTTAAACACCTCACGTGGCATGACAATAGATGCGTTCAACCCTCCTACGTGGCAGCGATGCACAGCCACTACACGATTCTTGGTGTTTAAGCACATGACAAAGAACACCTCTCTGTCTTCATCACCAATAAACGCTGCGGCTATTCTTGCGGCATCTTCTGGAGAATGAACTGTCATTGATTCCAGCACCTCCACCTCTGTGATTACCTGTTTAATGCTTACGATTTCTAGAATTTTTTCCATTTTCATTTTCCTCTCTCCTTTCTTTGTTCGGAAAGGACTGAACAATTCGCGCAAACAGATGGAAGGGTCGGCTTACGAAGAAGCCGACTTGCCAGAGAAGGGTAGCTTCCTCCCGTGCTTGACGGGAGGGAGCGTTAGAAAAGGAGTGAAGCCCAATGACTTAGGAGCAGTTAGAAAGCGTATTGTGCTTTCTTATTGCTCCTTAGCCTACTTGGCTTGGCCCTTTTCTTTCCCTGATCGCCCGCCCTTCTATCTGTCATAAGCGAAGTTGTTATAATGAGGAGAACGAAGGAAGGAGAAGGCACTACACCCCTGCGGTCTATGCGATCTTTATAGACCGCAAACGACAAGGGCTCGATGCCCGTAGGCGTTTCTTATAAGCAAAAAGCTCCCCATAAGGGAGCTTGAAGCGTACAAATAAGCCATTTCAAGATGGCTTTGCCAGCGAAGGAAATTGCGCTCCGTCTTTTTCTGTAGAAAAGACGTCGATTGGTTAGGCTCGATGCCGTCACCAATCGACCTATTGCATCTTTCGAGAACAGATACAAATATACAAACGAAAACTCTCATACGTTATGGTATCAAAAAGGTAAATCATCCTCTGGCATAATTGGATATATACTTTTAACAACCTCCGTAATATCATTTTCTTCATTCCAAGTCACTTGAATAATTTCCGTTTTTCTTCCTCCATATTCGGCAATTTGTTGTTGAATCCATTCATACGCTTTAATTCCTATATACCAATCAGGATTTTTCTTAAATTCATAGTCGCTAATGAGAAAGCTACCTCGTCTCAAACCCATACTTCCTTCGGTATTTAACTTTGTCATTATTACTACTTTCATTTGAATTCTCCTTTTTATCTTTATGTAAAATAAAGGTATAATTAACCTACCGAAATAATACTATCAATGTTCTTATGATAGTTACCTATTTATCTATAAAATATACGAGGTGAATCCATTTTGAAAAGTACAGGAATTGTAAGAAAAGTAGACGAGCTAGGAAGAGTTGTAATACCAATTGAATTAAGAAGAGTAATGGATATTAATATTAAAGACCCACTAGAAATTTTCGTAGATGAAGATCAGATTATTCTTCGTAAATATTCACATGCACGTGCATGTATGATTACAGGGGAAATAAGCGATAGCAACGTTGAACTTGCTGGTGGAAAAATCGTATTAAGTACCGCCGCACTCTTCCTACTAAAACAAGAACTAGAAGATTATATGTCTGTAAAATAAGGGGTGTATCTAAATAGATACTCCTTTTCTAAAGAAAAGAAACCGCCTTAAGGCGGTAATGTTGTTAAATCAGAAATATAAGTTGCTTCAAATTAGCTCTTAGACGAAATTAACTTCTTTTAGACAAGTTAATATCTTATAATTTAATGATATTTGATTTAGCTAAAGAGACCATTTAATAATACCTTGGTGATTTATTTTTATTGGTTGATTATTCATTTTTTGCTGCCTTATAAAGCTCCCAACATCTTCTGATTGAAACACTTTAAGTAATTGACTATGAATATCATAAGGGATACCCTGACCAATAATCCAAACAAATGGCATAACGGCTTCCCCTTGTTGGAAAGGTAATTGTTTGTATTGATTAGATAAATAGAGTTTCTCATACCTTTTAATCTTGTGTCGCATTTGTTCATTGCTAAAACTCGTATTCTGACACTCAATAAACCAATATGAACCTTTCCAGTGAACAAATAAATCAGGTCTAACATCTACATTGAAATATCTAGGTTCTACTTTAAAATCTTTGATTTTCCCATGTTTTTTGAGCTGCAAATAGATGTCAGCTATATGCAAAAACTGATTGATTTTTTGACTACTATTTTTTATTTTAGAACCTTTGATCACATAGACATAAGGAGTAAATTCTTTCACTTGCTGAAGATATCCTCTGTCTACAAGTTTCTTTAAAACAGCATTCGCATTATTCTTTTTATTTTTCGTATGACTAAAGAACATTTCCTCTATATGCGAGCGTGATAATACTCTAAACTGTTCAACACTCATTACAATATCACGATATTGACTATTCATCTTCGCTCACTATCCCAAAAATTTTTTCTTCTTGCTGCACAACAGCATTATTTTCTTTTTTCGCTTCTTTCTGGCGAAATGGACTAATCAATTCTTTTACTTCTTCAGTTCTGATTAAAGGGGTTTGAATCTTTTTTATTTCACTACCTATATCCATGATCGCCCTTCCTTTTTCTGAGAGTTTTAATTGCTCTACTCCTGGTACTCCCGCAACTTTTGCATTGATTTGATTTGATTGTTTGAAAGAAATTTTTACACCTAAATTATTCTTTGCAATTCCTGAAACAACTGTACTATCAGCCCTCTGTAAGCTAAGGAATACATACACATTGGCAGCTCTAGCGATACTTGTTAAATCTTGAACGACTTTTAAAATCTCCTTATTTTGTGCACACAAACCAAATTCATCAATCATGCAAATAATGATAGGAAAAGTTATTTTCGTTAGGTTAGTTACTTCATCGATATGAGAGACTTCGTGAGCTTCCATTAATTCATATCTTTTTTCTACCTCTTGCTTCAAAAAGAGAAGCATTATTAATAAATCCTCTAAGTTTGTTGCTGTTTGTTTAGTATGCTTGATATTTTTAAATAAAGTTAATTCAGTTCGCTTCATATCACCTAAATAAAAATGGATGTCTTCTGAAGAAAAATACAAGATTAAACTTGTTAAAATTGTCTTTAGATATACGCTTTTTCCTGTGTTTGTTACACCAGTAATCTGAACGTGATGGAACTTTTTTAAATCAAAAGCACGTATTTGATTGCTTTGATCAACCCCCATTAGAATAGGGATTTCATATTTTTTCATTATTTCTTTGAAAGCAGGGAAATTAAAAGAAGTATAAGAAGGTAGCCCTTTATCGTACACCTTTAATGTAAAAGTTTTATCATCGGACTCATTCTCTAAATGAATATGTGGATTAAATACTTGGTGGAATACAAAGGTATTTTTATATACGGTATCAGGATGAATACCTGTTAGAAGAACGAATCGATAAACGGTACAATCTTTGTCAAAACGAACATTTAATATCTTTGGAAATAGACGATAAGTTCTTTCTTCTTTTTTATATTTCAAACAAATATTCCCTTGGCGAAAGCATTTATTTAGCTTACTTTTAGCTTTCTTTTTCATTAAATATTCTTTGAACACATCGATTAACTCCTTATAAAAATTTTAATAATGGGTTTTTTAAAACAAGAAAATAAACAGCTAAAACTATACCTGTAATAAGAAATAAACTATGGCCAATCAAAGAAATTTTTTCGCCTTTCTCATAGTCATCTTCTCTTAGGGCTTTATTCTCTAAAAGTGCGAATGATACACCTAAAACTCCTGAAGCAACAATTAATAACGTACCACCATCAAAGAACAACAATGGAGACATAGATAAATACATATTTTTATTTAAATGTCGTACACTATTACCAGAATCACCTGCTATAACCATCTCTTTATTCCCCTTCATAAATTCCTTGAAGGGGATTTTTTCTGTTCTGCCCATTCTTTCACCTCCTACCTACCTCTTGAAATAGGTTGCAAAAATGCTTTGTTTGTAGTCTTTTTAATGATTAAACTTCATTCACCCAACATCATTACATACTGTTTGTTTTACAGCTGTATCAACTTACTCAATGAATGCTGTTGGTTTTAAATAATATGTAGTACCGTTTGTACAAATTGACACATTTTCATGTCACTTTCGGTATATTTTTTTGTCTATTTGGACATAAATGCTGATAATTAGCGCTCTAAGGGGATGATTTTATGTTTAGCTTATTCGGACTCGGAAAAAACAGATCAAAGCTCGGAGAATTTTTGGATTCTAAAGGAATTAGTCAATCATGGCTAGCTAACAAATCTAATATCAGCAGGAACACAATTAACGATTTATGTGACGGCAAAAGCGACCGGGCACCAACAACCAGAACAATCAAGAAAATTATGTCTGTCATTAATAAAGAAATTGACTCCAATAAGAAACCTAATGATTTTTTTGATCTATAATATTCAAAAACATAAAGGGTCTGCCTTCGTTATTTTTGAAAGCAGACCCTTTTATGATTTGTTGTTATCGGATTATAGATACAATCTAATCAATAGCCGATTACTTCATGCGCCACCTCATCGATAACCTCTTTCGGTACGGCAGCAATATTAAGCCTATAAATCTTATTTAACCTCGGATTAAAAATCCCGATTGAATCAATATTATCGAAATAATCATGGTTAGACTGCTTACCCATCAAATAATATACAAGCAACTGCAATGTATGTTTATTCGTTGGATTTGCTTTCGTTACTTTAAAATCCCATAACGTGTGTTCAGTTAAAAAATCGCCGTCTCCTTTTGTGATGATGTCTGTATAACCGCCTTCAAATGTAAACCCATCTTTGATGATACGATTTTTCTCATTGAATGCCCTGCTACGCTCTACCATCGTTCTAATATTCTCTATTGTTTGTTCATTGGGTTGAATATTCCCCACTGGTTTATATTGAGCAATTCCACTACGAAAAGCTACATCATACCCTACTAACGTACATGCATTCGCTATAGATGTTTCATCTAAACCTATAATGCCCTTCAATAATTCTTCAGCATAATCAAGTTCATTCACCCTTTTAGCTCCACGAATAGAAATTCTGAAAGCATCCTCTAACGATGTCCCGTATGAGAAGCGACTTAAATAATCTACTGCCATACCGATTAATGAACTATGTATATTTTCATCCTCATGCAATATTTTCCCATCATCAAATGATAGTATAGTAAAATCTTTTGGTCTTATATATCCACCTCTTGGTTGTTTAACTTCTTTAACCCTCTTCATAACTGAAACCATCAAAATCCCCCTCAATTAGTTAGTTTTCTATCCCTTCTATAATAAGGTTTAATATCTAAAAATCACATACATATTTTTCAACATTCTAAATAGTACGGGTAATTCTTCTTGACAAATAAATATACACCCTTCATACATTTTAGTAGACATAACTGCTTAAAGGCAGGAAAGACATCAATAAAAACGAAGCTCTTAAAGTAACTGTTTATCAACAACTTACCCTCACTGTAAAATATTTAAAATATTCTGTAATCTAACTTCCAAATAAAGGATTTATGGTTCTTCTTGAAGAATTATTAATAAGTAGTTTTAAACTACATAAATTATTAGAGGAGCTGATAAAATGAAAAAAAGTTTTGCTGCAGCTGTAGTTTTTGGCCTAGGAATATCTTTATTTTCGACAACACAGGCATCCGCGGAATCATCTGAATCTTACAAAGAATACATGTTATCTGCACCTGGGGATACGTCAATACAAGCAGGGACCATGATAGGCATGACAACCGAAGCCTACCTATCAGTTGGTAAAGTTCATGCGTATGGTATGACAACTACAAGTCAGCCAGTGCCTGATATAAGAGCAGCAAACTATCTTTTCGAAAATTCAAAGGCTGTAAAATCTAAGCTAGACCGTAAATCTAACACAGTAACAGCTTATGCTTTTTCCGGTTCTACAAGTTATGTTAGTGGGAGAAGTTATTATTCTGCTACTGACCACTTCGTTATTGACCCATACGGTCAAACATACGGAGATAGAACTTTAGATTCTGATTTGTAATACCTATTATCCAACTGTAACATAGGAAATTCACTGAAAGGTGAATTTCCTATGTTTATATTGAGGTGAAAGATTTGCTAAAACAGAAAAAATTATTACTTTTACTTAGTATATTTTTAATTTTCCTTTCATTGGGATGTCAATCTACATCAGAAAAGCATGTAGAACAAGCAAACGAGCAAATGAACATTGGAACAACTTTGGGTATGCAGGATGAAACTGCTATGACGCAATATAATGCAACATACAACATATCAGCTAATACAATTTTTTCTCCCAAATTATACATTCATAATCGAGATATTAAAAATAATGACTTTAGACTAATATTTTTACTAGACTATAAACAAATTAATATTACTTATAATAATCAGAATGTGAATTATATAGATATCTCTATGAAACCAAATGAACAGAAAAACATCGCCATTGAAGTACCTTCCTTAAAAAACGGATTTCATGATTTTCTCGTTTTATGTATTCGAAAACCTGATACTTTATTATCTCAAGAAAAATTTTATCCACCTGGTCACTTTCATATTTTTAAGCGATCAACATTAATTGTAGGAAATGATAATACGAAACCTAATATTAACTTTAAAGAAAGGTTAGTTACAAATGGAGAAATTGACATTCCTCCAATTGTAACTAAAGAACCAAGGGACAAATTTGAAGGAGATGTAGTAACATTATTAAAACAACCTTATCCGGAAACACTTTGGTTGAATTTTTCCCCGATTAAAAATAATATGAAATATGCTGTTATTGCCTTTTCTGGTGCAAACCAAATTGAATTAGATAATGCATTTTTTAAAACAACATCCACAGGAGTAATAAATTACCCTCTTAAACTAGGTTTAGATAAGAATAATAAAAATTTAATTATAGCTGTAGTGGAAAATCCATTTAGCGAATTAGAGAATAATTCTGGTGAAATTTCTGCAGAACCTTTATGGGTTTCGTTCTTAAACAGAATTTCTTTAGAATAGTTTCTCAGTTGGGGAAGCGTTAACACAAATTAATTTTCAAAAGAAGAGTATTTCTTGACAAATAAATATACAGCGCCCATACATTCTAGTAGACATAACGTCACATTATCGGCAATTGTAAAAAGCCAGAACCCTTGTGGGAACTGGCTTTTCATTTGCGCTTTTGTTGACCAAGTATTATACATATTAAGAAACAGTGATAAAGCACGATTTGTTCTTTTTAAAGAATGAATAAAAAGGTGTATAAATCCCTTGCTAATCCGCTCATTGACTGCCTTTTTCTTAAGAAAAAAACCACCTTAAGGTGGCGGTCGTTAACGAAAAGATTCTGCTTCATTTGTCTTTTTTTGTTTTCTTCTTTCTTAATGGAATTCCATGTTTTTTACTATTTTCAATTATTTTCTTCGCCAACTCTTCTGCTTCTTTTTTGGTTAATTCCATTTGGCTTTTCCTCCCCAAATCTCTTTTATCAAAAGTTTGGTCAACAATGAATCTTTTTAAACATACCTCCTCTCTATCTCTCATATACATAAAATAAATCTAGGACACTAGGACACTGTTCTAAAGCAAACCAAGCGAAATGAGGGGATTGTTTTGATAAAAGAAGGGGAGAAAAAGAAAAGACAAACACGTTCAGATAAAAAAAGAGATGTCAAACCGACCATCTCCATTGATTTAAAAAATTGCATTTACCAATTGTCTTATATCACCAATCAACCGGTAAAAGATATTGTAGAAATGCTTTGCGAAAAAGGATTGCAGTCGAGAAAAGTCATGGAATATTTATCGCAATATTTCAGGAGAGATTACCAATTTTTCAATACAACCTTCTTTGGACAACTCGAAAGGGAGTCGCTACAAAGAAAGTATCAATCGCCTAAAAATGAAAGGGTCTCGGTTCGATTCACGCAATTAACATATGAGGACATTCGCAATTTGTCCGATGCCTTAGACGTGACACCATCTAAAGCAACGGCTTTATTACTAGATGCCAGCGTTCGGAATGCGAATTTATTGAATGCCATGGTGAAATTATTTTTGCATGAACAACTCGATCCATCACGTATGGAGGAATTAAAACGTGTCATGAAGTATGTAAATAAAAATAATCCCTACGACGAGGAAATATCATGGTTCAATCTATTATCTTTTATTTTTGACGAGGTAAAAGACACCACCACGAATGTAAAAGTAGCCATTAATAATTGGTTGAGCAAAAAAGAATAGGGTGCTCGGCACGAAGGTAGTACGCCAAATCCGAAAACTTAAAATTTACGATATATCAATAAATGAAATTAGTTTATGAATCTTTGAAACGTTTTTGTCGCTATTATTGTCTAACAGTCAAAGGAAAAGTGAGGTGAGTACATGTCTTTTGAGAAAAAAATAGAGAGAGCTAAACGGGGTAATGGAAGAGCTTTTCAAGAATTAATTGAAGAAGAAAAGAACAAGCTTTTTCGTATGGCTTATTTATACACAAAGAATGAAGATGATGCCCTTGATATAGTTCAAGAAACTGTATACAAATCTTTTGTATCAATCAAACAATTAAAAGATCCTCATTACTTTTCAACTTGGATATCTAGAATTTTAATTAACACTGCTTTAGATTTTATAAAGAAAAATAAACATACCATTCCATTGAGGGATTTTGACATTTCTCAAAAGAGTCACAGTATTGAAGTGGAAGAGAAACTAGACTTATTAGATGCGATTAAACAACTAGACGTCCCATATAAATCAGTAATATTACTTAGATACTATAAAGACCTTTCCGTAAAACAAATCGCCGAAATAATGCAATGTCCTGAAGGTACTGTCAAAACTCGATTACATAGGGCTATTAATCAATTAAAAATTAATTTGAATGAGAGGTGTATTTGATGAGTGTTCATTTATCTAAGAACGTTAAGAAAGAGGTGGACAAAATACATATTCCTAAAGAAAAATTAAATCGAGCAATTGAGAAGGGCTTAAAAAAAGGCAAAAAGGACAGACGAGGATTTGGAGTAAAAATACTTTACACATGTAGCGCAGCCATATTATTCATCAGTCTACTAATAGGCTCGGTTTTTGTCTCTCCTGCTATGGCAAGAGTCGTTTCAAACATACCGTACTTATCAGAAATTTTTCAATCTAAGGACATTGTGATGATTATTACAGAGGAACTAGAGGAGAAAGGTTACCACACTGCTTCTACAGGTATTGGATACAATGATAAAAAAACAGTTGAAATTTCTTTGCAAGGTTCAGATGAGTATTACAACGAAGTAAAAGACGAGGTTGCACATGTTGTAAATCAAATTTTAAAATCAAGAGGATATGATGCATATTCTGTCAATGTCAATAAATCATATAGTGGCGATTATGTGCTTAATGACGAAGAGGAGCAAGAAAAGAGTTTGCTAACAGAATCGGTTACGGACAAATTAAATCACTCAGACTATAAGTTTGATATGGTACAAGTAGACCCTACTGAAAATGTAATGTTTATAAATATTGTAGGTTCTGATAAATACTACGAATCTATTCAAGATACTGTTAAAGAAGAGGCAAAGAATGTAGCAGAAACCAATCATTATAATGGATATGAAATTAAAGTAACCAGAATGACAACAGAAATTAAACCAGCCGATAAGGAGAGTGAACTTATCGCTACTATTACCGAAGGATTAATGTCGAAGAAAGAATTTAGAGTTACTGGAGTAGGTAATAGTGTAGAAAAGATTTTCATAAATACATCAATACAAAGTTCTGATCCCTCTGCAAAAGAACTTGGATTGAATATTGAAGCTAAAATCAATGAGTTTCTAACATCTGAGGATGCGTTATCCATATTAGGAGATAACTCATATGAGATTATTATTTATAGCAAAGATGAAGAGGTAATAAATTAACATAGAAGGGACGTGCAAAATGAAACTCTGCACGTCCCTTCTATAGTTTAATAAATCTGTTGAATCTAGTTCAATTAATCGTAATATTTCACACCTTGTAGTTTACTACTACCATCTTTTTCTTCTGAATAATTGCCCCAATGTGTTGTATAAAATTCTGCTAATTTATTTGAACCATCTGTAAATTTACTAATACCTCTAATAATATAGTCGACATCATAATAAACAGGTTTATAACGCCAAGATGTCACATAGTCATCTGGATTTAATGGATCATTTTCCCAGAGTTCTGCGGTTCCTGTAGCCTTATTATTTAAAACAATTGCGGCGAAATGCCCTGGTAAAGTAAATTTATAATCGCCTCCATGTGAGTGCCATACAGTATCTACTTGTATTTTCCCTGTATATTCCATAATCCAATATTCCGTTCCTACTAAATCCCAACCTGGTGTATCATTATGCTGTGGCTGTATTGATGGAAGGTCTTTCTCAGGATCAACGTACTGCTGTGTTTGTTCAAGTTTACTTTTGTCTTTCATAATTTCTATATGTTCATTATCTGACCATCCATTTACTTGTTTAATCTGTTTGGCTTCTTCTGGATTAGACGCATGAACTTCTACTTGAATGCCTGTTGCTTCTGATTCGTAAATTTTAAGAGGTTTTCCATATTTATAATCACTATCAGTTACAGTTCTGCTACTTTTTACAGACTCAATTTCAATAGGATTATCAGATGCTTCTACGTAATTACCTGTGAATCCTATTGTACCAAACCATATACCTAATGACATAACCCCTACCCCTGCGGATTTAAAAATCCTTTTCTTACTCATTACTACATCCCCTTGCCTGATTATTTTATTTTATAAAATTTTCCAATAAATATATAATTCGTTTTAAAAAAGTAATATCCTTCCTTATTTTTCTATAAAGTGTATTTTTTGTTTATTCATTTTTCAACTCTTATTTTCGCACCCTTAATGGCCTAGTGACAGGGTAGCTGCTCTAGACCGCAAAGTATTGTTTTCATCCTCTAATCAATAGATTACACTCAAAAGAGTGATTATTCTAAAGTTAGGGGAAGGTTATTTATGAAACGAAATTGGAATGAAGATGAGCTACTAGAACATTTTGTAGTACTACCCATTGAAAGAAAGCTAATTGGTAATAAAACAGGGGCAAGTCGTTTAGGATTTGCGATATTATTAAAGTACTTTCAACAAGAGGCTAGATTTCCTTCCAAGAAACAAGATATTCCCAAAGTGGTAGTTGAATTTATAGGGCAGCAATTAGGGTTATCTTCATCACTCTTTGAGGAATATCGTTGGGGAGCAGATGAAAGAAACTTTACTTATCATCGAAAACAAATTAGAGAATTCTTTGATTTTCAAGAACTTACAGCAAAAGATAACGAACTTTTGACAGAGTGGTTAAACGAACAAGTTCAGTTTACACATGATATCGACTATTTAAAAAGTCAGGCATACAGTCTGTTTCGCAAGTGGAAAGTCGAACCTCCTTCAAATGGAAGTTTAAAGCGTATGATCGATTCCTCCATTGACACTTTTGAAAAGGATTTATATCAATCGATTTATCAGCAGCTATCTTCTAGGACTTGTTCGAGATTAGATGCGTTACTGGAATCTTTTACTGATGAAGTAACAGTAGAAGGTTTTGAAGAAGAGTTTCATAAGGAAAAGGAATCAGATATTTTAACTTTTCGGCAACTTTTATCTTCTCCTAGCAAACCAAGTGTAAGTACCATGGAAATGGAAGTTAAAAAATTGTTAGCTATTCGGCACCTACACATTCCTCCAAGATTATTTCATCATTTGACTCCGAAATTAGTAAAGAAATATCGACTCCGTGCAGCTACAGAAACCGTAACAGAATTGCGTGCACACCCTGCACCCATTCGCTATACCCTTCTTGCCATTTTATTTACGCATCGTCATGAAGAAGTCATTGATTATTTAGCTGATTTATTGGATGAAATTACGCATAAATTTGGAAATAAGGCCAAAAATACAACCCGAAAAGAAGCAGTAGAAGAATTAGAAAGAGTCCAAGGAAAAAATAGACATATTGTCAATTTATTAAAAGCAACCGTAGATCACCCAGAAGGGGTCATTCAAGATACTTTATTCCCTATTGTTAGCTCTGATATGATTCGAGATATTATTAAGGACATGACAAAAAATAATCGGGAATACAAAGAAAAAATCTATACAAAAATGCATTCTTCTTACCAAGGGCATTATCGAAAGTCACTTTCTAAAATTTTAAACAACCTTACTTTTCGCTCAAATAATCAATTTCATCAGCCGATTATTAAGGGTATTCAACTCATACGAGAGTATGGAGAAAGTGGGCAACGTTATTTTGCTGCTGGAGATGAAGTTCCCATTGAAGGTGTAATTCAGCCGAAATGGAAAGATGTATTGTCGAGACAGACAGCAAAGGGATAGAAAGAGTAAATCGAATCAACTATGAAATTGCAGTGATCCAATCGCTTCGCACTCGACTTCGGTGTAAAGAAATTTGGATTGAGGGTGCTGATCGATATCGAAACCCAGATGAAGATCTCCCTCAAGATTTTGAAGAGAACAAGGAAGAATATTTTCAAGCACTGAAAGCACCACTTGATGTAGAGCCTTTTATTGAAGATATTCTACAGTTGATGAAAGATAAACTCCATTTATTGAATCAAGGGCTAGGAGATCATAGTAACGAAAAAGTAGCCATTACTACCAGAAATAATAAAGGATGGATTAGAGTCACTCCACTCGAAAAGCAACCAGAACCTCCACATGTGACGATGCTTAAACAGGAGATTAAGAACCGTTGGACCGACATTAACCTATTGGATTTACTAAAAGAAACAGATTTTCATACGGAGTTTACCAAACACTTTAAAACCACCGCCAATCGAGAGATTTTAGATCGAGAAACCGTCCAACGAAGGCTTCTTCTAAGTTTATTTGGATTAGGAACGAATACAGGTTTGAAAACAGTTTCTGCTGGAAACCATCTAGATAGTTATCGAGAACTTCGATATATACGCCAAAAATTTATTCATAAGGATCATTTGCGAAAAGCCAACGCCGAGGTTACCAACCATATCATCTACAATCGAATGAAAGAGGTATGGGGAGAAGCTACCACTGCATGTGCTTCCGATTCAAAACATTTTGGCTCTTTTGATCAGAACTTGCTTTCAGAATGGCATCCTCGTTATAAGAAGCATGGAGTCATGATCTATTGGCATACAGATCGAAAATCAGCTTGTATCTATTCTCAGCTTAAGTCCTGCCTTTCTTCTGAGGTGGCAGCAATGATGGAAGGGGTTCTTCGTCACTGTACGGACATGGAGGTTGACAGAAATTATGTCGATACACACGGACAAAGTGTCGTTGCATTTGCTTTTTGTCATCTACTTGGTTTTAAACTGATGCCACGGTTTAAAAATATTGGATCTCAAAAGCTATATCGTCCAGAATCCGGCATGAATGAGGAATATCCTCACCTACAACAGGTTTTAAGTAGACCGATTAACTGGGATCTTATTCGGCAACAGTATGAACAAATCATTAAGTTTGCAACTGCTCTACGGTTAGGTACTGCTTCTGCCGAATCCATATTAAAGCGATTTACAAGGGATACGAAACATCCAACCTATCAGGCTTTATGTGAATTAGGAAAAGCGATTAAAACGATCTTTTTATGTGATTATTTACACTATGAAGAGATTCGAAGAGAGATCCATGAAGGATTAAATACAGTGGAACAATGGAACTCAGTGAATACTTATATTTTCTATGGGAAAAACAGTGAGATTCGTTCCAATTCGATAGAAGATCAAGAGGTGTCTGCCTTATCACTTCAATTGCTGCAAAATTGCTTAGTCTATATGAATACCTTAATGGTACAAGAGGTTCTTTATGACAACAACCAATATTGGTTGAAGAAAATGACTCCAGAAGATTTTAGGGGATTAACACCTTTATTTTATCATCATGTCAATCCATACGGAACTTTTGAACTCAATATGAATCAGCGAATACCTATTAAGTTGAAGGTGTCGTAGTTTTTTATCATTTTGATCGGTGACAAAAGCCAGCTAATATCCCATCAAGATATTAGCTTGAGGACTTTGAGGTTGATGCGAGAAAAATTCATATACGTGATCGAGGTGAATTGTCCAATCTAGCTGAAATTAAAACGGTATGTAGTCCCCGTAGTATTGATGTATCTGCACAATGATAGGGTGCTTGCCTTGCTTACTTTTTTATCAACTGATAGTTATACTTTTAAAATCATAACTCTGAAAATACCCCCTTATCTAGCAATGATTTTTGCAAAACTTAAGACATAAGGTAAGCATCACTTTTCCCTTTTTGGGAGCTAACTCTGCTTTGTTTTTCCTTTTAAATAAGAGATACCTAGTAACAAAAATGGAATAGGAAACAGGACAATCATATATGCGTAAATATCTAATGTTTTATCTAGCCGAAGATGTTCTTTTGATAAATAGTACGTACCAAGGAATACGAGTAAAACAAACCCCGTAAACCCAAATCGTCTTATCCACTTTGAGGAAACCTTTGATACAGTTATATCATAAGCGATTCGGAAGTATAGACTGCAGCGTATGTATGTCCCTACAGCCATTAATAGTAATCCATAAATATCAAAACGATCAATGAATCCTAAACTAATAATTCGTACTGACTCTAATGCGGGATATACAGAATTATCAGCCTGACCTAATCCGAAAATCGTAATACTACCTATAGTTGTTGAAAACATCATAAGTGCATTTAACAAAATTCCAATACTCCATAGTAAAAACATTCGTTTTTCACGAATGTTTTGAATGGGTAGAAATAAAAGTAGTAATAATTCTACCCATATACTTAAAATTATCAAAGATCCCCATAATATTGGATTCCAACCAAACTCAAATATAGGTTGGAGCTCACTCCAATCTTTCATTGGTCTGTCCAAAATCGTGACTGTATGTCCAGCCGCCATAGCAATTATTGCTAGTATTCCTGCCGTTAATGCAATTCTTTTAATACCTTTTGAAGCTGCATAAACAAAGAATAACAAAAACCAGACCAGTATAGCCAATCGTGGTGTCTCAGGAAAAAAGGCAATGTAGATAAAATCAACTAACAAAGCAAACGAGAAAATTGTTAAAAATAAAAAGTAGATAATGAAAATTATCTTTATCATCACTCCAAAAGGTTTTCCTAATAAATTGTGAAGCATATCAGAAATATTTTGTTTTGGGTATTTAAGTCTCAAACGATAAATGGAGATTGCCAACGTAAATGCTGCCGGAAGTGATATAATTATGGAAATCCAAGCATCTCTCCCAGCAACATCGAGCATTAACGGAAGAATCACGACATGTCCCATGATTGGAAGCGTCATTATTAATAAAAAAAGTGTCTCCCATTTCGTTAACATATCAGTAATCTCCTTCTTCATTGTCCATAGAATCTATCGTTTATAAGGGTTGTTATAAGGCTTTTTGTGATTTTTTTCTACACTTTTATTAATAAGACCTTGATGAGTAATATTTGTATGAACATCAATCATTATATCTGCATTAGAAAAAATCTCATTCCATTCAGATTGGACATTTTTCCATTGTTTAGGATATTTTCTGTAGGTTTCCAGTCCAATTCCTGATATATCAGTCTTTATTACCTTTTGAAGCTTATTCAAAGTTAAACGTACGGATTTTTCAGTCTGATTTGATACTTCTTCTTCAACTTTACTTATCCATTGATCATTTATATTCCTATTCGTAGTATTATCAGCTAAAGTTCCCTCTATCTCGATTTTCAGATATGCTTCAAGCTGATTACCATCTAATGTTGGATTTATTTCCGTTTCTAATTTCTTTATCTCTACAGAGATCTTCTCCTTGTCATTCAGAGATACAGTTTTACTTCGAGATACAGTTTTACTTCCGCCTTTTACCTTGTTTAAAAGGACATTCAGCCCAACAGTTTCATCTGTATTCAGTTTACCGACCATTTTATAAGTGTTAATAACAGCAGTGCCGTCTATTGAAGTAATTGCTTTACCCTTTTCTTTTCTTGTTCGAATTATCGGCAAATAGGCATTAGGAATAGGGCCCTCAATTAACTTATAAAATTCATACATTTTTACGGATGTAAATTCAGCAATATATTGTGTTTGTTCTAAAGCAGAAACTATTTCTGCCGAAGAAAGATCTTCATAAAGTGTAGAAGTACCCAAAATATCAATTGGCTTTTCTTCTGTAATGAAAAGATAACTATTCAAACGAAACATTTGATCGCGTCTGCTTTCATCAAGGTAGTCAATAAAATTATCTTTTGCTAATTCCTCACCAATCACCCATAAACGAGTATGCTCAAAATAAAGCCGACGTTTCGCATCTTTTATGAATTCTCTTGCGCCTTGTATCAATGAGTCCGCGTCTCTTTCTAATAGAATATTTTGGCCATTTCCTCCGCCCCCCTCTCCTCCACCTTGTTCACTTGGTCCAGTTGGTTTTATGATTTCGACGCTAATTCGTAATTGTCCGTTAGATTTATCCAACCCTATCCCATGTACAAGTGCTGATTTATCAAGTTCTTGACTACTCCAACAGCCGGTTAATAAAAATAATAATGGGATGATAGTTAGCATCCTTACCATCATTTATCACCTGTTTTAGGTAAGGATCTAATTCTAGTCTTACGCTGATTCGGTATACTTTTTGGTCGCTGTTTTTTCCACCTCAACGGCAAACGAATCAGTGAATCTTTCCAATCCTGAAAATAAAAAGGTGCAAATGGCGCCATAAATGGAATCCCAAACGATGTTAAAGAGATCATATGTGTTAATAAACCGAGCATGGCGACAATTAGTCCATATCCCCCGAATAAGCTACTAGCAATAAATAATCCTATCCTAAGAAGTGCGGTGACGTCTGCAATTGGGGTGATAACAAAGGCAGCAATGTACGATATGGATACAACAATAATGGTCGGTGCACCAACAAGTCCGGCTGAGACTGAGACTTGTCCCAGAATCAAAGCACCAACAATACTTAACGCTGAGCCAATTTGTTGAGGAAGTCTGACACCAGCCTCACGGACAACTTCAAACATTAAAATCATCATGGCAATTTCCATTGCTAGAGGGAATGGGACCGTCTCTCGCGCTTGAATAATAGGGACAATCATATCAGATGGAATCATCACCTTATGAAAATTAATAGCTGCAATATAAATGCCTGGTAAAGAAATACTGATTACAAATGACACGAAACGCAGCATTCGAATGAAGGAACTATAATAGGGTCGAGAACTGTAATCTTCTATACTTTTTATATTTTCAAGAAATAGGGATGGAACAAACAAACTGACCGAATCCCCATTTACAATGATCACAATTCTTCCTTCCATTAATAAGGCTGAAGCTTTGTCAGGACGTTCTGTATTTCCAATCGTAGGAAAGATTGAAAAGGGATGGTCTTCGATGAATTGTTCGATTTCCCCTGAATTATTTATCTCATCCACTTTAATTTGTTCTAATCTTTGTTTGATCCGTTCAATCAATTTTGGATCCGCAATGTCCTTTACATATCCGATTGTAATATCCGTTTGACTATATTCACCAATTTTAATTGTTTCAAACTGTAAAGAAGGATGTGAGATTCTTCGCCGTAACAATGCAATATTAGTAGGTGATGATTCAATAAATCCGTCATGTGCTCCTCTCACAGCTCGATCAGATTGAGGTTCGGAGATTGCTCGAACCTCGTACCCTGGTGCATTTAGCAGTAATCCTTCACTATACCCATCCAGTAATAGTAACGTATTTCCCTTCAGTATTTGGTATACAGATTTTTCTAGATTATTTTCCTTCTTTGTGTTAAAAATAGAAATTCTTTCTTTTACTTGTTTTAATTCTTCTCCCATAGTGCTATCTAGAGATTCCTTAGTCAGTGGCTCTAATACATTATTGCGAATGGCATCTTCATCAATTAACCCGTCTACTATAACTAGTAGAGCTTTCAATGTGCGACCGTCATGTAATGGAATGATGAAATCATGAAAAATGATATCATCACTTGAATCTAACAGTTGTTTTAGTTTTTCTTCATTTTTATGAACATCCGATGAGAACAAAATTGAATTATTAAATTGTTCTTCCTGTGTCCATTTAGTATTTTGCTTCATTTTTTGCATAATGGATTTAATTTTTAAATAACGCATAGTTTAACCCATCCTAGAAAAGTTTGTTTTTTATACTGTTATTATGGCTTTTATAACTAATAATATGTGCCGTTTTTGGAAATGATATGTTAATGATTTTTGCGCGAATTACATTAATTTACTGGGAATTTATTAATATAGGGGTACCGCCAGCAAAACGCGGATTTACAACGTTAAGGATATTCCAGTATTAAAAATCCCAATCTCTCAGTGATTTAAATGAGAAATTGGGATTTAATTATTCAACGATTGGGTAGTTATCTACAGTATCAGCTCATAAAAGTTGAAAGAATGCACCTTTTATCGTTGATTACATGTAGTCATAGATACACGTATTAAGGACGTGACTTGAGCCCCCAGTGGGTACAATTGATACTTTAGGCTTAGTATGTTTTCCATCAGGCAACGAGCCTATCTATCACACCTACCGCGCTAACGCTTACTGTCCTTGAAGTTTAATCTGGAAGAAGTACACTTCCACACTAAACTTCAAGGTTGTTTCTTTCTCCAGTTACCCAAGTCTATTTCCCCATACCTTTGGATACGTTGAATACTATAAGAAATATCAGTATATAATGTTTCCACATAGATAGAAATCTGGTCGTTTTTGTATCATTACATACGTTAGATACGGTAGAAAAACATACTGTAGATAAGCGCCTGATTATGGAATAGTATAGAAGACTGACTAAAATACCCTTTATTAAAAATTTTAATAAAGGGTATGATCCAAAAAATTTATGCCTTTTTTTGCTTCCCATTCTTTTCTTAGGTCTTGTTTTGATAAATTTATAGCTGTTTTATCATTTTCACTCTCACCAAAACCAATAATTTTTTTATCATCTTTTTGATCATAAGAAGAATACGCGTGAAATAATCCATTTTTAAGCTTAAAAACAGCTGTTCTTATAGTATCCCCGATTTCGTCTTTAGTTTTTATATAGTAGAAGGTTGATGAAATTTGTGTCTCCATTTTTTCACACCTTTTTCAAATGATACCCTTTAGAAACATTTATATCTTTTTAACAAATTCAGATTTTAATTGCATAGCTCCAATACCATCAATTTTACAATCAATATCATGATCTCCGTCAACTAAACGTATATTTTTAACTTTTGTACCTATTTTTACGACTAATGAACTTCCTTTTACTTTAAGGTCTTTGATAACTGTTACAGAATCACCATCATTTAAGACATTTCCATTTGCATCTTTGAAAATCTTTTTATCTTCACTATTATCATTTTCTTTTTCTAATAAAGTCCACTCATGAGCACATTCTGGACAAACAAAAAGACTTCCGTCTTCGTAAGTGTATTCTGAACTACATTTTGGGCAATTTGGCACATTAACCATAATTTCTTTCCTCCATTCATTATTGTTAATTCTATATGAGAGTTAATTTCAATTTCCTTTTTTAAAACTTCGTAAGAATAGCAATTACGAACTTGAAAGCGAGTTCCTTATATGATTATATCCTGTCATGATCTCTTGAATTAGATGAAATTCATTTAAACTCTTTTCAAATTTGAAGAAAAGGTTATCCTTTTCTTTTTTTCTATTCCTCATTATCTGTATCATTGAATTTATCTAACATTGTTATCGTATCAACAAGGTGATTATTAAAAATTTGACGAGCAACACTGAGCAACTCAATAATCATAGGATCTCTTAAGGAATAAACGACCCGATTACCATCTTTGGTACCTGTAACTATATTTTTTGCTCTCAAGACTGTTAATTGCTGCGATACTGCCGAACCTTCACTTCCTACAAGATTTTGAATTTCATTTACATTTTTGTCTCCGTCAGCTAAAAGTTCAAGAATTCTTATTCTAAGTGGATGAGCAAGAGCTTTAAAAAATTCAGCTTTAAACCGTTGCATTTCTAAGTTCAATTTATTTCCCTCTCTTTCTAGATACAATTAAGATGTCGTAACTACTTTTCCTTTTTTTTCAATGTTCTCATGTGCACCCGAAAAGACTGTACATTCCCTAAAAGCAAAATGTTTGCATCCAAGACATTTGTCCTTATTTAGATGTTCAAGTGCAAAATCTATTGCATTTCCAGTACGATCAAAAAAACGCCCTTCTCCTATATATTCAAATAAACCTGTTTTTACTAGAACGCTTTTAGGTTGAGGTTTAATACCAGATATCAATACAACCCCGTGTTTGGAAAAATCCTTTACGATACTTGATAAATAAGATTCACCCGTTGTATCCATAAAAGGGACTTTTCCCATTCTTAAGAGTAAAACTCTCGGTTTGTAGTTGATCGTATTCATTATTGAGTGCTCAAACGCTTGAGCAGTCCCAAAAAATAAAGGACCTTCTACATTATAAATACTAATTTGAGGACAGTCACGAGCATCTGTCACCATTTTAGATTCCATCTTTTCATGTTTATTGTTTGGGTTAGGTAGTGCCTTGACTGTTACCGTAATATCGCTCATTCTTTTTGTAAATAAAACCACTGCTAATAAAAGACCTATTTCAACAGCAACTGTAAGATTAACAAAAACCGTTAATAAAAAAGTAACAACTAGAACAAGTGAATCTTCCGTTTTTGTTTTTAACACGTGATAAAATACATGCCTCTCACTCATGTTCCACGCTACAACCATTAAGATAGGGGCCATACTGGCTAATGGGATACTTGAAGCATAAGGAGCAAGAAGTACTAATACTAACAAAACGACAATTCCATGAATCATTCCGGAAAATGGCGAGAACGCACCATTTTTGATATTTGTCGCTGTTCTGGCTATGGCTCCTGTTGCAGGAATTCCACCAAATAAAGGAGTAATCATATTAGCGATACCTTGACCAATTAATTCTCGATTACTATTATGCTTACTATTTGTCATACCATCAGCGACCACTGCAGATAATAAAGATTCGATACCCCCAAGCAATGCAATTACAAAAGCTGGCCCAATTAATTGTTGCACGCGTTCAAAGGTCATTTCAGGTACCTTAAAATGAGGTAAGGCACTTGGAATCTCACCAAATGTTGAGCCAATTGTGGCTATTTGATTAGGATAAAATATGCTGGCTATCACTGTAGAAAATAATAATCCTATTAGTGGTCCTGGAACCTTCGGGGAAAATTTTGGCGTTAACAAGACCGCAATAAGGCATATTCCAGCAGTTAATACACTATAAAAATTAATAGAATGAATGTGAATGATAATTTCTCTGATATTACTTAAAAAGGTTTCATGTTTTTCTACCCCTGTAAGGCCTAGAAAATTAGCAATCTGACCCACAAAAATAATGACGGCTATTCCTGATGTGAAGCCTATAGTCACTGGCCTTGGAATGAATTTAATTAATGAACCAAGTTTAAAAATCCCCATTAAAAATAGGATAATACCTGCAAAAAATCCAGCAATTAATAAGTTTTCATATCCATAAGTCATGACTATTCCAAATAAAATAGGAATAAAGGCTCCTGTAGGTCCACCAATTTGATACCTTGACCCACCAAATAGTGAAATTAAAATACCTGCAATAATTGTAGTATATATTCCATATTCGGGTTTAACACCAGAAGCAATTGCAAACGCCATACCCAAAGGTATAGCAATGACACCAACGACTAGACCAGACAATAGGTCTTTTTGAAAATTCGGTAAAGAATACCCATTATATCTCCCAGTAAAAAACCATTTATGTTGCATAACCAACCCTTCTTCGTTTATAATATTTGCATATCTCTATATCTGATTATTTGAATATATTATGATATGAATTTACACTGTTTCCTTAATTATGTCAAAAGGAATTTTTGAGGTGAAATACATGAGAATAGGAGCAAGGGTTTTGTTTAATAACACAATATATAAAATTTTATATATTTTATCCAACGGGATATTTTAAACATACTATTAACCCAATTAATCTCAAACGAACAATCGAAAAAGTACAAGAACAAAAAGTAGAACAACGGTAGAGTATGTGTCTTTTCTCTTTTCGTAATATAATTATTGCTTTTCAACATTGGATAAGAGACTACAATACCTGCTCCTACTGCTGAACGCCTATATAATAAACAAAGTAGTTTTTGAAGGTACTTACTGAGTGTTTTGCTTAAGTTAAGGAATATTTTAAATACCTATTGCACTTTTTGGAACTAATTGACTTCCTTTTTACCTGTGCTCTCATTATGTCCAAGCACCAGCCTAAGAACATAATTAATGGAAATAGGAAATATCCCCCTTTATAGAAAGATAGAATTACTAGTAAGGATGGTGGGGAAATGGACATAAAATCTTACAAGGATAAAGACGGGAACAAGGTTGTTATAGGTGATCTAGTTGAGGTCATTTATCATGAACCTAATGTCGAAAAAATAGGTAAGGTAGTAGCTATAGAAAAAATAGGTCACTATGTTTGGATAAACTTAGAGGGGGAAGGACATATTTGGATGCGGGGCACAAGGCATACTAGAAAATTATACTAAATGGGCAGAACTAAGAGGTGGACAATGTGGGCAGAATAACGTTCATAGGTACGTGGATGGATACATAGTTACCTGTTTGCCATGGTCGGATTGGGTAAAAAATTGGTTAATCTAAGGGAGAAATTTAATTGCGGATGGAGCGAATAAGTTGAGTATAGAAATAAAAAGAGAAGACATTATCCAATATGGATTGAAGGTACTTCAATTAGTTGGGTCACATTATATTTGTGAGGTTTGTATAAAAAGTGGGAACTCTTGTTGTCAAGGGTGTGAGCTTTTAAAAGACGGTTTAGGGTGCCAAAAAAGAAATACTAGTTGTACTGCTTGGTTATGTGGTTTACAAAAATTCTTTTTAAATGAAATTGAATTGTTAGATGAGTGGGAAAACTTATGGGAACAGGTCCCTGGACAATGGTTCCGTAGGGATAACACCCCAGAAACAATAAAAATAAAATCATTACTTAATCATGAACAGTTAGATAGTAAAATAGGAAAACTGATGGCTGAAAAGTTAGAATTGTTTGTAAAAGAGGGAGGAAATATAGATAAGTTAGAAAGAAAGTTGAACCTAGATTTTGATCTTAGAAATTCAGAAAACTTTATATAGAAGATAGTAAGGTCATGTAAATTTATAAATAAAATCATTTAGTTATATAAATATTTGAGGAGGAACTATAAAAATGGCGAATTTTTTGATTGTAAGCTTAGTCATTATCTTTATTATCTTAATATTAAGTTTAACCACTACATCGAAAGCATACCAATATAAACATACTATTGACCCAGTTGATCCCCATTCAGCTGCTAACAATTCAAAAAAACAAGAAAATGACAATCAACAACGATAGAACAGTGTATCAAACGGTTGTTCCAATTCAGTTTTTTTGTTTCCTTATAATAAAAAGAGCACAATAATAAAATTCAGAAATTTCCTATTACTCAAGTATTTCCTAATGTTAAGGAAAGGTTACTTTCGTTATTAGTTACTTATAAACATCATTCCTACATCGGCTCTGACAGATTCCGTAAGCCCCGAGTAGCTGTTGTAATTCACTAGGTCTATTAATTCTTAAATTTCTTTTTTAAATTTCATTAAAGGATGTTTGAATGAGACCATTATTAACTTTTCGCTCAACAGCGTTACGGTAAATATCTACTAATAAATCATTCGATACTAACATCTCCAAGGATCTATCATTTATTATAACCTCAAATATATACTCTTTTTTTAATATTATGTGATTTATCGGTTTTATTATGTAACATCCATTAAACGGATATACAAGGTTCTTATTTAAAAATACATCGTTGATAAAATCAACGTTTCAAGCTTCTTCAGAATCCTCTTACTACATAAAAAATTGGTTTTATGCAACCTCTATTTCCTGTATTAATCTTACAAAGGTAACCTAATAACGTTTTTAAACAACGCTAATAATGTATTTATTTACTGGTTTAAATATCTTTATTGTCATTTAACAACAGTAATGTAAGGTATTTTTCATATTATGGTTACTGTCAAAAAGTATACTTTATGACACGTTGGAAAACAGATAATATTCTGTGTGTCAAAAAGTGTGCTTTTTTATTTTGAAACATTTCATTTTGTTGATATACTTTTTGACATAGTTTAATAGTTTAGGAGTTGATATTTTTGAAACTAGGGTACGCTCGCGTTTCTGCTAAGGATCAAAATCCAGAACGGCAGCTTAAAAAATTCCGTGAACTTGGAATTGAAGAACGTTATATCTTTATTGACAAGCAAAGTGGAAAAGATTTTAATCGGCCGCAGTATCAGGCGATGCTTTTAATCATTCGCGAAGGGGATTTGATATATCTTGATGCACTGGACCGATTAGGTCGGGACTATGATGGTATTATTCGAGAGTGGAAGTATATTACACGGCAGCTAAACGCAGATATCGTGGTACTAGAAAATGAGACGCTTTTTGATAGCCGAAAATTCCGAAGAATGGGCGATCTTGGAAAGTTAATGGAGGACCAATTTTTAAGCCTGCTTTCTTATGTAGCCGAGCAAGAACGTAAAAAAAATAAGCAACGGCAAGCCGAAGGAATTGAAGTGGCAAAGAAGAAGGGTGTGAGATTTGGGCGACGTAAGTACGAGATTAATGCAGATTTTATTCGGGTGTATGATGAGTGGAAATCTGGATCAATCACTGCGACGGAAGGAATGAAGCGTCTTGATTTAAAGCCAAATACTTTTTATCGACGTGTAAAGGAGTATGAAAATCAAAGAAAGGAGCAGATACCTTGCGCGGTAAAGAACTTCTTACAACAGACCAGCGACAAGAATGGATGACCCCTCCCAATGGTGAATGGGAGCTTGCTACTTACTATACCTTCTCGCAACATGATTTGGAAATCATAAATCGTCACCGACGAGACTACAACCGGTTAGGCTTTGCTGTCCAATTAGCACTACTCCGTTATCCAGGATGGAGCTTAACTGATATAAAGGAGATCCCCGACTTCTTGCTTGACTATTTGGCAAAACAGTTGGATATTGAGCCAGGAGTATTTTCCTTATATGCCCGAAGGGGAAACACTCTATGGGATCATCTGAAAGAAATCCGTAAGGAATATGGATTTACCACGTTTACAACGAGCGATTATCGACGATTGTTGAAGTACTTATTTAAGCTGGCGCTGGAAAACGGGAATGCTATTCATTTGATTCGAGCAGCATTAGACGAGCTGCGTCGTTCAAAAATAATCCTGCCGGCCATTACAACGATTGAAAGGGTCGTATGGGAAGCACGTCACCGTGCAGAAGAACGGATTTACCGCCAGATCCATGTCTCTCTAACTTCTTACCAAAAACAGAAACTAGACAAGCTTATCGAACCTGTGGTGGGTACTGGAAAAACAAAACTTGGTTGGCTAAAAGAAACGACAGGACAATTCTCTCCTGAAGCCTTTTTAAAGGTTATTGAACGGTTAGATTATATACGGAGCTTGCAACTAAATATCGATACTAAAACGATCCATCCCAACCGATTAAGACAGCTCTCGCGCCTTGGCGCACGATACGAGCCACAATCCTTTCGACGTTTCCATGAAGCAAAACGATATACAATATTGGTGGCGTACCTATTGGATCTTAGTCAAGATTTAGTTGACCAGGCATTTGAGATCCACGATAAGCAAATCTTAACCTTGCAATCAAAAGGACGAAAACAACAAGAGGAGCTTCAGAAACAAAACGGCAAAGCTGTAAATGAAAAAGTTATTCATTATGCTGACTTAGGATCTGCTCTTATTAAAGCACGAGGTGAGGGTATTGATCCTTTTGTTATGCTAGAAACGGTCATGCCGTGGGGAAAGTTTGTTGAATCTGTAGAAGAAGCAAAGAAACTATCACGGCCACTTGACTATGATTATTTGGATCTTTTAGAAAGTCGGTTTAATTATCTTCGAAAATACACACCTACCCTACTAAATGCATTGGAATTTCGTTCTACAAAGTCAGCTGAACCATTGACAAGAGCGCTCAATACCATTCGAGAGATGAACGATACCGGAAAACGAAAAGTACCTGAAGGTGCTCCTTTAGATTTCATATCGAACCGATGGCAAAAGCATGTTTTCGATGAAGACGGAACCATTAACCGGCATTACTACGAAATGGCTGCTCTTACGGAATTACGAAACTATGTGAGATCCGGAGATGTTTCTATTGTCGGAAGCAAACAACATAAAGACTTCGACGAGTACCTAGTACCACAAGACGAATGGAAATCTACTCAGGCAACTGGTACTAGATTAGCCGTTGGTCTAAGTGTTGAAGACTATCTTGAGGAAAGAACTACGTCTCTCCTACGTCGATTGCAATGTATTAGTGACAACATCGATGCACTTGAAGGAGTCAATGTAGAAAAGGGTAGATTGCATGTTCATCGGCTAGAGAAGGACGTACCAGAAGAAGCGAAACAATATAGTTCCACTCTTTACGGCATGCTGCCACGAGTGAAGCTGACAGACCTACTTTTAGAAGTGTCAAGTTGGACAGGGTTTGACGAGCAGTTTATCCATGCTTCGACCAATCGTCAACCTAATGCTGAAGAAAAACAGATTGTTCTGGCATCGCTCATGGCAATGGGTACCAATATTGGCTTAACAAAAATGGCTGATGCAACGCCTGGTATCTCGTATCATCAAATGGCCAATGCTGCTCAATGGCGAATGTACGATGATGCAATGAACAGAGCACAAGCAACACTTGTGAACTTTCATCATCGCCGATCATTAGCATCTTATTGGGGGGATGGAAGCACATCTTCATCCGATGGTATGCGCGTGCAAGTAGGAGTTTCGTCTCTCAGTGCCGATCCTAACCCACATTACGGATCAGGCAGAGGAGCTACTATTTATCGATTCGTCAGCGATCAATATTCATCGTTCTATACGAAAGTTATTAATACAAACGCTCGTGATGCAGTGCATGTCATCGATGGCCTTTTGCATCATGAGTCGGACTTATCAACTGAGGAGCATTATACGGATACAGCTGGTTATACAGATCAGATATTTGGTTTGACTCATTTACTGGGATTTCGATTTGCCCCCCGTCTTCGTGATTTATCAGACTCAAAGCTCTATGTGATCGGAAAACCTAGAGACTTTTCAAAATTGGAGAATCTTCTACGCGGCCAAATAAATATGAAGGTCATACGTGAAAATTACGATGATGTTTTACATCTGGCACATTCTATTAGAGAGGGTAAAGTGTCCGGTGCGCTCATTATGGGTAAGCTTGGCTCCTATGCACGACAGAACAAGGTTGCCCAGGCACTTAGAGAGATGGGACGAATAGAAAAGACCATCTTTATCCTGGACTACATCTCAAGCGAATCGATGCGTCGCCGTATTCAACGCGGTTTAAACAAAGGAGAAGCAATGAATGCTCTGGCACGAGCAATTTTCTTTGGTAAACATGGAGAGCTGAGAGAACGTGCTTTACAGGATCAATTGCAGCGTGCGAGTGCTTTGAACATCCTGATTAATGCGATTAGCGTTTGGAATACAGTTTATCTAGGAAAAGCAACGGATCTATCACGGAGTAAAGGAGCGTTACGAGAGGATTTATTAAAACATGTGTCTCCATTGGGATGGGAGCATATCAACTTTCTTGGCGAGTATCGTTTTGACCCAAAAGGAGTTACTACCTTAGAATCATTACGACCGTTAAACCAATGATAGCTATCAGCCGGTTACACTTTATCGTGGTAAAAACCGGCTATTTTTGTATCCGAATTCCCTTAACGTTGTAAATCCGCGTTTTACTGGTGGTACCCCATATAGAAAGGTGGGGAGTAAGGTGGATCAAACAAAGTTAATAAAATGATGATAGCTCTTAATATGAATTTTTCATGGTTATTGGGTATATTGGCTGGTTTAAATATTATTTTTTTTCCGTATGCAGGGGAAGATTCTCTTTTCCAGGCTTGGGCTAAAATATGTCTTATTACATTTTTTCAATGAAGACGAACAAATAACAAGAACAAAATAGGTTATATAAGCATGGTATACATATGAGTGAAGACATTATTAAAAATGTCCTTGGAACAAAACCAAGAGCTAGACATAAAGAGCAATATATTAATAATTAAGATCAATGCTTTTCAAATCCTATTATACATAGGGAAATCTTAAGCTTCGAATTCACTTTCTAATAATTCCTTCTCTTATTCAAGAAAATAGCCCTTTTCTTGAATAATTAACGTGTTTGAGAGGTAAATTTAATCACACTCAAGCACACATAAATTTTAAACACTAAATTAATAAACTTTTTACTCAACTAGATTACCAAAAACCAGTGTTTTTGTAATGCCCCCCCATCGCCCTGTTACCCTTTGATTTTATTAAGATTAGCAGTTACCAAAAATAATTACCAAAAGTATTATCAAATACCTTTACAATAATTGCCCCTCTAGTAAAATAAAAATATACAAGTTTATTGGAGGTTACAAATGATAATTGGTTATGCTCGGGTATCTACTATTGACCAAAATATAGATCGGCAAATTGGTATGCTTAATGAATATGGTTGTGAAAAAATAGTTGAGGAGAAATTCACTGGTACAGTTAAAGATAGAAAAGGACTTCATCAACTTTTTGATGTCATCCGGAAAGGCGATACAGTTGTAGTGGAGAGCATCTCCCGTTTAGGACGTAAAACATTGGATATCCTCAACATTATTCAACAGTTAGAAGAGATGGGGGTGCAATTCATTTCTTTAAAAGAAAATATGGATACAAGAACCTCTACAGGCAAAGCCATGTTCCAAATGATGTGTGTCATTGCAGAATTAGAAAGAAACCTTATTGCTGAGAGAGTAAAGGAAGGACTTGAAGCAAGTAAAAGGCGTGGGAAAACATTAGGTAGACCCAAGTTGGATAAAGAAAAGCTTGCTGTTGCGCTAAGGATGTATGATAGTGAGGAATATTCCATAAAGGAGATTGTCTCGGCAACTGGAATATCACAAGGTTCCTTATACAGAGCAGTCAATAGAAGAAAGCTTGAAGAACTAAAAAAATAGGATTTTATTACTTCTCCAAAGTTACTTTGCGGTCTACAGCAGGAACCCTGTCACTAGGCCTTTAAGGTTTGTACAATCTTCATTTGACCAAATTGCTGAACTAGCTTTCGCTTTAGATGTCACTCCTTCTTCAGCGACTGCAATCTTATTAGATGCTGCTGTTAGAAATACAGATGTGGTTAATAACTATTTGAAGGAATACGTTGAAGAAACCTTGGATAATAACCGGATGCGCGAATTAAAAGAAGTTCTGGACTATATTAATAAAAATAATCCATATGACGAAGAAATTACTTTATCCAGTCTTGTCAGATATTTATTTGAAGATTTGATGGATGGTACACGCAATATAACGAAAGTTATTGGTAATTGGCTTGATAAATATAAATAAAGGTAACCTTAGAATAAGTCTAGGACAATATAATTGTGTCCTAGACTTATTTATTAATGAGAGTCTTTTTCTTGGTTAGAAGGAGAAAAATCATTTAAGGGTTTTACGTCATTCCCTCTTAAACAAGTTGAGATTTTTTGTATAGGCTGATAAAAGTTATGGAGTATATATGATAGATTCATAAGGGAAATTGTAGTAATATAGACTAGTAACTTATTATGGCGGATAGTGTAGTGGGTAGGTTCACTTTCTTTGTTCCAACTAGGAACGGGAAGGAGGTGAACCAGGTGGAAATAATTGCAGTAATGATTGTAGGAATATTTTTAGAAAATCCTACAGTAGTGAACGCAGGATTAGACACAGCCCATTTCTTTTTGGATGTTTTTAAAGATGTAATCTCTAATGTCCTTTCGGACTTGATTATAGCTTGCATTCCAATGAAAAAGAACCACTCATCTGCCGACCAAAGCGATTGTGGTTCTTCTTCTAACGAATGATTTTGATTTAAAGTTAGTTTGAACGTTTCCCACTTGCTATTCGCTGTAGGGAGTTACGCTTAAAGTCTAGTGCGTCAACACTAGGCTTTTTTGTTGCAAGACGTTTTCGGCTATAGTAAATTTTACTTCGCGCACAAACGTGTGTGTCAAGTGTTGTACACTATCTCTTAGTATGCACTTATTATATCACTAAGTGCACTGTTCTTCTACATTTTTGCACAAAACTAACACAAAGTAGTTGTGGGTACAGTGTATGACTATTATTAGTTTTATCATAAATTAACTCATTTAAACAATTTTATTAAAAGGTATTTACTTCTTCTATATACCCGTTATCCACCCATAAAAAAACGAATGGAGTTTACCTAAAGTGGGGCTTAGCACACAATCTTGAAGGAGAAACTGCCGGAATCTTCGGTTATGGATATCGGGCAACGAGTAGTATCCCGTCTACACCCATTCGGTGTAATTGATTTATAACCATCCATACCGCCGAGTAGGCTTAGAAAACCTCTATTGGACGTTGATTATGTTTCCTTCAATGAATTATTAGAAGCTGGTGATGGTTGTATTTTATTCATTAATTTAAAATCTGAAGCACCTGCGCAGCTTGCAGATACGGCCAACAATCATTCACGACTAAAGTTTCGTTTTATCTTAGATTCCCTTAGAGTTAAGATACAGGATATAGATATAGGATTAATTTTGATTTTTATCTCCCCTATTTACTATAATAGGTTTGTTAAAAACATAAGTAGTCATCGCAATATCTGAATCGATATTTATATCGGCAAAAACACTAACAAGTTTCGCCTGAACCAATTCCTCAAGCTTTTTCACCATTTCAATATCATTATATATTTCTTTGACTAAGCTGGTCCTTGCTTCGTGGACCACCTGATGCCCTTTCTTTGATTCAATCATAAATTTTTCTACTTTCGTCAGATTCCCTTTCATCTCACTAATTGCCCATGGACCTACAAAACGAGTGGTGATTTCCCTCGGTCCACTCCCAACACACTCTTTACGTATTTCACGGACTATCATATTGAATCGATGTTCTAATGTCATTAAGTCTTTCTCCCTCCATAGATTAAACTTTCAACCCTTTGTTTGGTAAAAAATAACTAATCATAAGGACTAACACCACTAAAGATAACCATAAATTTTGTATAGGATGTTCATTGTTAACTATGATAAAACGGATGGTCGCTGTAATTCCAATATAGAGAAGATTTTTTATAGGAAAATGGTAATTCTCCTTAAAATAGTCAACAATCATTGTGATAAATCCAAAATACAAGAAAAACACTAAAACCCTACCGAGAATATCATGTACATCATTATTTTCGTTGAAAGTATCATTTACTATATAAAACAGTTCTCTAAAAAGAAAATACATTAGAACACAACCTAGAATAATTAAAGAGAGGTTTAACATATTTTGATTAAATTTCAATAACCATTTTCCTTTTTTAAATTTATTTATTGTTGACATTGCTCCCCTCCTTCTTTGGTCTGAATTTACCTTTCTAAGCTATTTTTTGTATGGTGATATTAATAAAGTTTACGCCTTTTCCTTCAATCCTTCTCCTAGACCTTTTAAAAAGTCCATTCCAAACCTCATTACCCGATTTATGTCAGGATCCTTTATAAGTTTTAACAAATCAAATAAACCTACTTTTTTATTAAGCTGTAGTCCCTCTTCAGCTTTTTGAATCCCCTTAGTTAAACTTTCCGTCATTTTCTTTGTTGTTTCAGGATTTATTTCTGTTATCATTCCAGCTGCAGCCATTGCATTATTAATCGCATTCGTGACAGGAGGACGTAAACTTTGTCCAACTACAATTTTAGCTATTTGCTCTTTAGCTTCTATCAAACTAGTAACCCCTTCAAGAATTCCACTATCGTGGAGTTCTTGAAGTAATTTAATTGTTTCTTGAATGCCATCAATGTTTTTAGTTATGTCCTGTAATACTTTCTCAAGAGCTTGATTTTGAATTTCGTTTTCGGTCAAAATAGGTTCTGCAACTTTAGATATTGGTTCAGCCACTACTCATCCCCCCTTGTTTTATCATTCTTATTTGCAAGTGGGACATAATCTTTTCGTGCCCATTTACGCTCCACCTGAACACCATGCTGTGGATTTCGCTTTGCATATCGATGATTATATGATGGAAGAGGTTTTTTACCTTTCAGGTTTATTAATTCCATTCTTACTTTAGTTTGTTTATAGGCAGGAGTTTGTGTCCGAACATCACCAACACTACCAGTTAATAGATTAATAGCATTTTCATGACTAACTGAGTGCAGTGGTACATATAATTCCTTGCCACGCACTCGATCAGTTACTACTGCACTGAGTTTAATAGCACCATATGGTGAAACAAGACGTACAAGTGAACCATCCTTAATGCCTCTCTCTTTGGAAAGTTCTATTGAAACTTCTACAAATACTTCAGGTAATTTATACTGAATTCCTTTAGATTTATTAGTCATATTTCCTTCATGGAAATGTTCTAACAGCCTTCCATTATTCAAAATCAAGTCGAATTCATCTGCAAACTCAATAGGCGGAACATATTCCTCTAGAGAAAAACAAGCTTTTCCGTCTGGAAAATTAAAATGTTTAGTATAAAGAAGCGGTTCATCAGTTCCATCTTTTTGTACCGGCCATATTAAGCTATTCCATCCTTCAAGCCGTTCATACGAAACGCCTTCAAAAATAGGAGATAAACTAGCAATCTCATCCATTATTTCGCCTGGGTGACTATAGTTCCATCTAGTACCCATATATTGTGCAATCTGTTGAATAATCCACCAATCTGGTTTAGAATCCCCTAATGGTTCAAGTGCTCGATACAACCGTTGAATACGTCGCTCTGTATTTGTAAAGGTTCCATCCTTTTCAAGTGAAGGTGCTGCTGGTAAGACAACATCTGCAAATTGCGCAGTTTTAGTTAAGAATACATCCTGCACGACAAAGAATTCTAGTTTACTAAGCGTTTCATGCACATGATTGGAATTTGAATCTACCCATGCCATATCCTCACCCATTAAATACATTGCCTTCAATTCGTCTTTCTCCACTGCTTCTAACATTTCGATGTTAGTTAACCCAGGTTTTTCTGACAATTTTACCCCATATGCTTTTTCAAATTTTGCCCGAGCTTTCTCGTCTGATAAACGCTGATTCCCTGGAAGCCATTGTGGAAGGGTACCCATATCACAAGACCCTTGAACATTGTTATGGCCGCGAAGAGGATATGCGCCTGCACCATGACGCCCAAAGTTACCGGTTATTAAGAGAAGATTAGCGATAGCGGCAGATGTATGCGATCCAGCAAGGTTTTGAGTGACACCCATTCCCCACAAAATACATGTTCCATCTGCTTTGTGAATCATTTTCGCTGTTTCGATAAGTTGTTCTTTTGATAGGCCAGTCACTTCTTCAGCATACTCAAGTGTGTACTTATCAAGTAGTTTTAGGTATTCATTATATTTATTTACACGTTTTTCAATAAATTTTTCATCATGCCAGCCTTGATCAATCATATATTTGGCAATTGCAGATATCCATACATAATCAGTCCCCTGTTTTGGATGTAAAAACAAATCAGAACGCTCGGCCATTTCATGTTTTCTAAGGTCGGAAACAATTAATTTTTGGCCATTTAATTTTTTCGCTCGCTTTACTCGGGTCGCCAGAACTGGATGTCCCTCGGTTGGATTGGCTCCGATAATAATAACAAGACCTGCGCTAGCAATATCTTTAATTGTGCCTGAGTCACCACCATGTCCAACAGTCGCAAGCAGCCCATCTGTGGCGGGTGACTGACAATATCGTGAACAGTTGTCAATATTATTAGATTCGAATACTTGACGGGCTAACTTTTGCATTAAATAGGAGTCTTCGTTCGTTGTTTTGGAAGAACTTACAAATCCTATTCGGCTACCTCCATAGTTCTGTTTAATCTTACCCATTTTCTCTGCAATCAATGTTAAGGCTTCATCCCATGTTGCAGGGACAAATGCATCTCCTTTTCGGATTAATGGAGTTGTTAATCGTTGCTCACTATTTACAAAATCCCACCCAAATTTTCCTTTAACACAAGTAGAGACACTATTTACAGGTCCATTTTCAGTTGGTTCAATTTTTAAAATTTCCCGACCTTTTGTCCATACTTCAAATGAACATCCAACTCCACAAAATGTACAAACAGTTTTGGTTTTTTTTGTCCGCGTCTCCCTCATTGCTGCTTCTACTTCAGATAGTGCAAAAATGGTTTTATAATCCGGTTCAACCTCTTTTATTAAATCAACCATTGGGCTTAATAAGTCATTGGGTATTGCGGTCATAAATCCAGCTTCACCAATCATTGATTTCTCCATGAGTGCGTTACATGGACAAACTGTTGCACATTGGCCGCAAGAAACACATGATGATTCATTGATGGATACCCCCTCATCCCACATAACACGTGGAATGTCTCGCTCCCAATCAATTGTTAAGGTCTCATTCACTTGTAAATCTTGGCAAACCTCCACACAACGTCCACAAAGAATACATTGATTCGGGTCGTAGCGATAAAAAGGATGAGACGTATCTACTTCATATCCTTTTTCTCTGAATGGACGTGTTTGATGTTCAATTTCTAAAAACTCCGCTGTATTATGCACACGACAATTCCCGTTATTATTGTCGCACACTGTACAATAAAGTAAGTGATTCTCCAAAATACGGTCCATTGCTTCTGTTTGGGCATCTTTGGATAGTTCTGAGGAAGTCAATATATTCATTCCTTCTTCCATTTCCGTAGAACACGCTCTCATAATTTTTCCATCAATCTCACACATACAAGTATCACACGTTTGTATTGGACCTAATACCTCTGAATAACAGATATGGGGGTGCTCTATTCCTTGACGCAGAAGATAATCGAGAATACGTGTGCCCTTTTTCACTTCGCGTTCTTCTCCATTTAACTTCACTTTTACTAATTCAGACAATTTAAACGCTCCTTTTCCAAAATAAAAAGCCCACCATAAAATAGTGTGCATACTAACTTTACACACACTATTTTATGGTGGGCTAATATCTAAGCAGTTTATTCTACTTGTTATCAATCTCACCATTATAAATATAAAAAGGCATAGAGATAAGCAATTTAACATTACTTATACTTCCATATAATTTAATACAATTAATTATAATAATTTTGTTAGTTAATATCAATAACATTTTTTAATTTCCTCAAAAAGGAAACCCATAACAGGCTTTGTATAGTGATTAACCCTTCATAAAACAAGAAAAAAATGATAAAAGAGTTAATCTGTAACAATAACTCTAGATGAGTTAAATAAAAACAGAAACTATGTAGGAAACGCCTTAATACCTATTTCAAATTCGATAGCTATTTGGATCGTTTGGACCCTAAGAGTAGAATCTATAATTGAGACAATGCCAAACTACCGCCTACTTATTGAAAGTTATCAAACAGCGTACAGCTAAGGACAAACATCTGTCGGAAGCGAAAAAGGCAGTATTTAAAAGGAGCTTGTTTTGATAATTATTTTTTATCTCCTTTACCCTTTTTTGAATGTCTTAACTACAGATACCGTATTATGGAGAAGGCTACTCTTTTTTACCCTCTGTTATCGATATTCATTGTGATTTTTAGTTTTTCCTCAAAATTTGTAATGAAATTTTCTCGAATAAATTCTTCTTTTGAAACCTACCCTTTTCATACGTTGATCTTCAGGTAGTGCATCCCATTGTCTAATAACCTCTTTTGCTAAGGCTATTTTAACCAGGTGTACCTTATGAAACTATAATTAACCCTACCTAAAATGTGTGCTTTGATAGTTTAAAAGTGCGAGCCGTTAAAATATGGAATACTAATTGAACACAGATAGTTAGAAATTGATAATACATCTTTATATCTTGAAAATTTAATTAATAGAGATAAATCTGATTTTAATTGGATGAGTGATGGTGAAAAGGCGATTTTTTTATTATATCTCACATGATCTTATAGCTAAATCTTTAATTTATATTGTACTTGATGAGCCAGATAATCATATTAATTTTAGCTTTGTGTAATTTGATTTGGGATAAATTGGAGGGAGAAAGGAAGGATTGTACATTTGTATATTTAACACATAATGTCAATTTTGCTGTTTCAAGAATCAATGCAGAGATTATAATCCAACAAGAAGGGGATATTTAATATATGACGAATTAAACCTATATAGTTAAATTTGGAGGTAATCTATGAACCCTATTTTAAATCAAGTTGGTACGGTGTTTATTCCCGTAAGCAACATTGAAGAAGCTCGTAAATGGTATTGTAACATATTAGGTTTATCAGCAGATGGGGAAATATTATTTGGTCATTTGTATATAGTACCTATGAACGGAACGGGAATTGTATTAGATAGCAAGATTTATTCAGAGGATAATATTTTCAAAACTCCACCTTTTCATTTGAATACTAATAATATAGAACAAGCATATGAGTATATGAAGGGTAAGAATGTCGAATTAACAACAGAAATTGAGCATAACCAATGGTTTAATTTTAAAGACCCTGATGGGAACCATTTAATGGTTTGCAAATGTTAAAACTGTTGCGGTTAGCATTTGCGGCATAAAGCAAATTGAAATGATCAATCTTTTTTATAAAAAATACATAGAAATTTAAAAGTATTACTCCATTTTGATTCAATCTTTTTTCAAAATGGAGTTTTTTTGTAACTTCATTATTATCAAAGTTTATTCCACTGCTACAACTACTTAGTAAAACATACATGAGACAACTCCTACAAGACCTTATTTTGGTGCAGAATTACTGTTATGGTTGGTTCCTAAAATGATAACCAAAAGTAGATAAAACTAGATATTGAAGAACCGAAAAATGAAGAAATAGAAAAAGAAAATGGTGTGGCTGCTCAATCTAAATTAGTAAGTGTGAAAATTAAATGATTTGCTCAGATAAATGCATATTCCAAAGTCACATCAGAGAAAATATTGATTCGCAGTTTGTTTCCCTCAAAGTCAACTGGTATAATAAAAGTAAATGAGATGAGGGAGTGTTGAAGGATGAATCAAGCGCTTTTTCAACAAATACGTGAATGTTTAATGACTAGATGGAATCCTTCATTTATTATTGTATTTGGCTCTTTTGCGAAAGGAATCAATCGCGCGGACAGTGATATTGATATAGCATTTTTTTGTAATAATGATGACTCCCCCACTTCTTATGAAAAATTTATTGTTGCGCAAGAATTAGCAAGCTTTCTTCAGATGGATGTAGACCTCGTGAATATAAAAGAGGTGTCTACTGTATTTAAAGCACAAATCTTTTCCTCTGGACAGTTGATTTATGCTCAAGATGAAGAACTATATAAAGAGCAACGTATGATTGCTCTGAGCATGTATGCGAAGTTAAATGAAGAAAGAAAAATCGTATTAGATAAAATCGATGAGAGTGGGTCCATATATGAAAAGTGATGTCATTTTAAATAAGGTAAGTACGATTGAACGCTGTATCAATCGTATAAAAGAAGTTTATAATCATGATCCTAGTAATCTACAAGATTATACAAAACAGGATTCCATTATCTTGAATATTCAAAGGGCATGTGAAGCGGCTATTGACTTAGCCATGCATGTTGTTTCAGAGGAGAAATTAGGCTTACCTCAAACAAGTCGAGATGCTTTTGATATGTTGGAAGAACATCAAATGATTGATGAGCCAATTGCTCGACGTTTAAAAGCAATGGTTGGTTTTAGAAATATTGCCGTACATGATTATCAATCGTTGAATTTAGATATTATGAAAGAAATTATTGAACGTCATTTAGATGATTTTACTGAGTTTACAAGACATATTATAAAGGCCTAAAAAGGAAAGAGAAAAAATGGTTCTCTTTCCTTTTATCTGTTTTTTATGTTCATTTCTTTCTGCAGTTGTTCTTCAAAATTTTCATTTATAAAATCTCGAATGAATTCTGCTTTCTTTTCATAGTCAGCTTCTTTTCTAAAGAAGCCTACCCTTCTCATTCGTTGATCTTCAGGTAGTGCTTTCCATTGCTTTAAAGCCTCTTTCTCTAAAGTCATTTCAACCTTCTTATGTAACATGACCACTTCGAAGTTCTGTTGTTTCATTTCCTGTTCTGTTGGTGGTTGGGGTGCTTGGGTTAACAACTTTTCATATTGTTCTCTCAGTTCTTCTGTTTGGGTAGCAGCTATTTCTTCATAAACTTCTTTGACTTCAGCCATTATTTGTTTTTTTAATTCATTAAAGTTAAATTGTGCTGGTGTGGTAGCTTCCTCTGTTAAAGGGAAATCCCTTGTGTCAAAGTGATTAGAAAGATCATTAAAAATGGCAGTAATGGACCACCCTTCTTCTCTTCTAGCTCTAATAAAAAGTGCCATTTTTAAGTCCAGTTCATCGTACACTTTTTCATTTGTCTCTTGGGTTCTTTGTATGGAATGAATTCTATCTTTCTCTAAACGGTTAAACCATCCAATTACAGTATTCATATGAACACTCTTGTCTTTTAAATATGTATTTAATTCATCTACGAATTCACTTATTTTCCAATGTTTTTTCATCTCTATTATATACCTCCCTATATTATTATAAATGTAATCCACATGTATTTTATTAGTTATATGTAAAGCGTCAATTGAACTTTATATGTTGAGTGTATCTTACGTGTGGAATGTGGTTTTTTGTTACATGTATTTCACACATACACTATCGATTGTGTATGAGTTATATATAATCAACATATGAGGCTATGTTTTTCGCTACATGTTGAATATAAAGTACATGTAACTTACAATTTTGTGTATTTTGTTATGTAAACAAGCAGTGGAGCATTATTTATGAGTGTGGATTGAAATTAAATAGACTAATAAATGTATGTGGTGCGGTTCACACCTTATAATCATATTTATTATACATTTAAAGATAAATTTATTAAAGGAATAAGTAAGTTTCATAATAAGGGATTATTGTAGGGAATAAGTAGTCTGTGAGTTACATGTAGTTTATATGTGTTAAAAAACCCCCAAGAGGGGGTTAATCATCATCGTCATCAAAGTCTAAAAATGTCTTTTGGGCAAAACTTTGTATCATATCGTTTGTTTGAAAAGTAACCTTTTCTGGTTCTGGTGTAATCGGAAGTCTTGTAGGTTCCGAATGAATTTCGTAAGGGACACCAGGTTTTGTAATGATTTGATAGAGCATTTGACTAATTAATGACTTCGTATGTGGGCTTTTTAGCCAATTTTCTTGTTCTAGGGTTAATCCATCCGGAAGAGGGATGGATAACTGTTTTTGATCTTCATTATTTAATATTTTGTGAGATAGGGCAGATACAAAGATATGGGCCATATCACTACTGAATTTTCGTCCAAGTTCTTCTTTACGCTCTGATAGATAAGAACTTACATATAAAGGGGTGTCAGCAGGTAAGCGAAACGATATGGTTTTCCCAGGTTTAAAGGGTTCCATAGGGCTAATCACTCTTTAGTTGCTGCTGCTTCAATCTGGATTCCTTTGCTTTGTAAGTACATAAGTAAAATCTTATAATAAGCTCTTGCAATCATCCAAACACTATCATCTGCCGTTACAAAGCGAAGAGGGAAGTTCGTTTCTGATTGATTGATTTCAAGTAAATACGGCTTTAAGACTAGTGAACCACCACCAATTTGATAGGATAGGCGGATTTCTGGTACATTGCGCCACATTTCTTTAATTAATTTATATTCTTCTTTAGCTAAGATGGTTAATTCCTCATCGATAATTTCCTTAATGGATACACGATTTCCATTTACCCAAATGTGATATTGTTGTTCCGGGTCTTCGTTTGTAATGATTTCTACTAGAGTACGGCGGCTTTTAATGGTGTATTTGTGTTTTGAGTACACCTTACGGATAATATCGTCTAAATACGTTGATACACCTTTTTTTATGCCATTACTGTATTCATTATCTACCTCAGCTTCAGCAGTAATGATTGCAGAATCTGTTGAAAGACCACCTATATCGTTAATAAGGATGGTTTTTCCCATTAAGTCTTCATTTTTTGTTGAACCATCATTGTTTGTTGTTAAATCCACAAATGCAGCGAATCCTTCTGTATTTACAAGAACTTGTTCGAACTTAATACGAACAGTTTTCCCTTCAAGAGTAGGGGTTTTTAAGAACTTCACTTCATGTTGAGAGCTTTTTAACTTTTTGCGGAAAGCTTTCGCTTTTCCATGTTTGGTCTCATCTAACGGAAGGCCGGTACTTAAGTAATACGTTGCTTCAATGATTCCTTCATCGTCATTTAGGTTCTGAGCAGCATCATAAGCAAGGGTGGTTAATAACATTACAATTGGTTGATCTGTATCAGATTTGTCCTGTTCAGGCGTTAATTCATCGTTATTAGGATATTTTGAAGCAAGTTTTCCAACAGAAAAACTACCATTTTTCTTTTTAAGTGCTGATGATGTAATTTCTACATGTAAAGCACTTAGAACATTCTTTTCCATTTCTACAATTTCACGGTCTTGTACTTCGGCGATTACATTGGGTATGTATATTCTTGTATCAAAGTCTCCTAGGAATCCTTTTACAGCGTCATTACCAATATCAATGGATGCTAATCTAGCCATTTGGTATTTTCCTCCTCAATTAGATAGTTTATCTATAAAACTATTGTATGCAAAACGCATACAATAGTCAAATAAATGTATGCGTTTTGTATGCAAAAATTAAATTTCACACTAAAAAAGTCGAACTCCTGCATGTTTTAGGAATCGACTTTTTAATTTGGCTGATAAACTTCTTCAATTATGATTTATTTGTAGCCACTTAAGAATCTTTTCATCATTTTTCTTGTTCTGCCTTTTAATTTCCCCACGCAGATATCTAGAAAGAGTAGTATGTGAAATACCAATTTCCTCAGCTGATTGACGTATACTCATTTTACGGTCCTTCATCGCTTTTTTTACAGAATCAGGTGTTAATACTATTTCTTCTACAAATTGCATTTGTTGTTGTTCGAAGTTTAGTGGTTTTGATTGAATCTTTGGTTTGACTATAGGCGTGCTTTCAGTGGTAACGGCCATTTCTTGTGTCGTTAACTCATAGGTGTTTCCATTTGTGTTCATCTGGTAAAAATGTTCAATAATACTTTTTTCCCTTAGTTTTGAGGCGAATTCTGTAATATTTCGATTGTTTTGTAAGAGTTCTTCTGTGGGTAGAATCCTAACTTGTAATTTGCTCCAGTAGCCTTTGAACCAATTGGTCTTTCCAATTCGAGCTTCATCAATGGTTTCTGTATATGTCCAAGTGCCAATAATTTGGTCTCTTTGCAAATCATCTAATACACTCTCAAATAGATCTCTTTTTTGTACCCCGTTATATCTAGAAGAGATATCAAGGATATTTAATAGCGTAGAGATTTTGAATGGTTGTTGTAAATTCTTCTTTGTGATACGTATTTTCCATTGATAGCTTAAATAACGAATCATCCGTTTATGTAACCTCTGGGTGTAATGGTTGTACTGAAACACTTTTAAATCAAGCAATCCAATCGATGGCTTTTCTCTTTCTAAATAAGGTGTGAGAATAGAAGAGGGCCTGATTTCAAGTGCATAGATGCCTTTTGGCTCTCCAGATCTTTTATCATAGGCAACACGCATTTTTCCAACTTCAAACATTCGTTGAAAGTCTTTAAATGTATACAAATCTCTATTATCAAGGTTTTGCATATCTACGACTTTAATCTGTTCATCGTTTAATGACACCCATATACTAGATAGAGCTGCGACGCGCTTCATGATATTAAAGCGATCTTCCTCACGGTAATCAAGTTCATCTTTGCTTGTAGAACGTGCTTTTATATTACGTAATTGCAGCGCATCATTGCTATGGAATTCGATATAACCCTCATTATTTTTGGGGGAAGACATCCATAGATAGGTAATGAGATCAAAAAGATCGGCAGTCATCTCATCTAAGGAACTGAGAGTTGATTCGATTAAGTTGATCCAGAGTTTTTCCTGATCAGTTGTAAGAGAAGGGACTTGATGATTAGCTGGTCGAATCTCTGCAAGTCCTCGAATATTCCCCTTATTATCAATGATTTCAGTAGAAAGTAATCCTGACTCATCAGAAGTAAAGGGTTTGTTCTTGGAAACAATATCTCGCAACAGGTTTAATTCAGCATCCATATTCATTAACAAATACTGATTTTCTTGTACATCTTCAATTGTTTCCTGATTCATACTCTTATTGACTTCTTCATGAGGAAACTCTTGTATGATGTAATTATGTAACATCGTATGAATAATTTTTTCATAATTTTGCACTACTTGTTTAATCATACTCTTATTAAGAGTCTCAGAAGGGAAGAAGCCATTTGTAATGAGCTTGTATAATGCATGAAAACTCAAGCTTTGTTCCTCATTTAGTGTAGTGTGCTCATTATAAGCGACGGATTTCCATTTGGATAGGACATGAGGACGATCATCAAATAATGCTTTCGTTTCCTCAAATATAGCTATTTTTATGTAGGGTAAGGGTAGCATCATGGTATCTGGTATTTGTTGATAATCCATATACATACCTCCAGTCAAATCGATATTTATTGATGCAGATTTACATTTGAGATGTACCAAATTAAATCTATTATAACAAGAGTGGTGCATTTGTGGAGAAAAATGCACCAATTTCTCTATTTCGCGGAGTGTGCCCCCCTTTAACGAACAAATGCACCACTCAATAAAAAACAAATAGGCGTGAAGGGGTGGTGCTTTTATTATGCTGTTTCGCGGAATATGTCCCCCTTTTGATACAGAAATGTAACATGGCATCGACTTTTTTCGCGGAATGTGTGTACCTATATAAATACCTCACATAAATATTGGTAAATAATATAAAAGTTAGATAAATAGCCAATAAATCAGTATTGATTTCTTTAATTTCTATATTAAAATACTTAAATTTCCAGTGTGCTCTCTTAATACTTCGACATGATTCTTATTATTTAATAGAATATGCACCACATTTTCGCGGGATGTGTCCCCCGAAAATGCACCATGGTGCAAAAAAGAGTTCGGGATGTGCCCCCCTGCAATTTTAACAATATACAAAGAAATCGTTGATTTAAATAGGTTTAGATGAAATTTAAATAGGACCCCCATTATGTATTTGGTGCATTTTCATCACATTTTTGATGCGAAAAGTTCGCGGAATGTGCATAATAAAAAAAATCTAATTTTTTTTTAAACCCTTGTAGCTCTAAGGCTCAAGGGTTTTTGTATTTTGGTGCATTTTCTCTTAGAGAAGGCCATTTTCAACAGTGTCACTTTTGTATACTTAATTCAACAAATTTCGCATTACTTTTGGTGTCTGTTTATTCAAATGGTGCGTATGGACGAAGGAAGGTGAAATGTGTCGTGTTTAACGAGCAAGTGCAACATAAATATAATGTGATGGACATATTACATATGATGACTCACCATGATTTACGTGTGTATAGGAAAAAAGGTTCCAAAGAAATGCACCATGTCCAAGAAGGTTATGAACAATCGTTAAAAAATGCACCATTTCAAAAGGGCATGGTTTTTGTCTCCCCTACAAAGGAAGATTTAACCCAAGGAAAGGGCTACATTATTACTTCTTATGAAATGCTGGCGGATCGTTATCAACATGTGACACATTGGACACCAAATACCTATAGAGGTGGGACGTATTACGATTTTAAGAGACGGATTATTAAAGGGCATGAACGCACTAATTTAAAGCAAGTTCATGTGTTTGGCATGGATATTGATAGTAAAGAGATTGATTTATATGGTTTATACATGGGTTGTGAAGAACAAGGATTACCAAGACCCAATTTATTATTAGAAACACCACGAGGGTATCAATTATTCTTTATTTTAGATACACCGTTTTATATCCATCACCAACAAAATTATAAATCTTTACGTATTGCAGAAAGAATCTCTGAAAATATGAGACAAGCTTTAAAAGCATATGCACCTATAGATACAGCCTGTGTTCCTTTTGGGTTTTATCGTATGCCAAAGGAAGATAATATTATAGATTTTTATCCTGAAGCTACATCAACGAAAGCATTGATTCAGTGGTCAGTAAACTATGAAAAGAAGCAAAAAAAGGCACAATTCCATGTGATTTACCCAGAACAAACAACACATTCTTTGATTATTGAGAGCGATTGGTATCGAGGACTCATTCAATCACGGCATATTGATAAGGGATATACAGCAGCTAGTCGTAATAATGCAATTATGACCCTAGCTTTAGCTAACTATGCCAGTGGACGTAAATATGAAGTTGCTTATGATGAATTAGATCAATTCAATAGTAATCTAGTGAAACCATTATCACACCATGAATTCCAACGTATACTTAATAGTGCTTATTCAGGGAAATACCAGGGTCCAAAACGTTCATACGTTGAGGGTCTATTAGAGTTGTGGACGCGAGGTGTGCAATATGAAGGGAGAGAAGGCTGGTATAAGTTTAAAAAGCCGAGGGAAGAGAGAGTACGCTCTCATTATCATGAATGGGAAGAAGACATTGTAGAAATACTGGAAGAGCGGACATCATCGGAAAAACCTTTTTTAACCGGTTCTTTGAAAGAGCTGGCCAATCTATTTGGTCTGGCTTTGTCTTCCTTAAAAGAATTAATAAAGAAATCGAGAAAGATTGTTAAAAGAACAGTGGGGAAGGGCCGCGCTGCATATACACAAATAACAACGCAATCTATGTTAATGAAACACATATTGCTACTTAGGAAGAATAATAAAAAACAAGAACACTATTTTGATGAATTGTCGCCAGATATAACAAGAGCAAAACCATCTATTCAATTGTTACAAAAAGAAAAATGGTTAAAGGAGGTAGAAAGCTTAGATCTCTCGGGAGCTTCGCCCCCAGAACTCATTTCTTAAATTAATAAGCCAGTCTGCCATTACATATCTATATTCTCCTTTCTTTACTTTTTAGTGAGAAGTTATTTAAAGGTTTAATTTTGCTTTAATTTTTTTTAGTATTTTATTCTCTATTTTACTATTTTTTATTAGTCTGATCTTTTTATGTTTTAGGTTTATTGGAGGTTTTGGGAAATTTCAGCTGGGGATTTTTGATTATGAACAAGCTTTCGTTAATGACAGTGAATTTTAGTGTGATTTTAAGTTATACAGAATTTTTTAATAGTTCGGTATGATTATCTATATTTCATTTTTGGTTGAGGCTAGATGATTGTATAATTCTATAGATAGTCTACATACTTTATTTGAAATAAGAGTGGGTAATATTTTAAAAAAACTTTAATTACGATTAAATTAAGGTTTAAAAACGGATTTTGTGAAATTAAAGTACAATATTTGAATATTTTCCTAAAACCATGCCCGCCTGCTCAATTTTTAATCCGCTATCGCTACTTAAATCTCCTGACCTCACACAAGCAACATCTTTTTGTGTGAGGTCAGGAGAACATTGGGCAGGCGGGCTGGAAAAAATAGTAATTAAGTATGATAGATGTAAGAATATTGGGTATGATATGGTAATTATAGGATTATTTAATTAAATTATTTTTAAAGATAACAGCTTATAGTCAATTGCATAAAAAGAAAAAGAGAAAGTCTAAGAAAAGATCTAGGATTAGGGAAAACCGTAAGAGAGTTGAAAATAGGAACATGATATTAAAAGTATAGAGGGTGGTGTAAATTTTGAAATATTGAAGTATCGTTTTATGAAAATTACTATACTTTATATAGTTGCGAAAGTTTTTAAAATAGGAAATATGGTGTGTATTGTTTTAATGAAAGTATCAGTGTTTTCTACTAAAATAGTAAGGAGATGATATTTAGGGGGAGTTTGAGATTAGTAAATTACTAGGAGAAAAACAGCTTCAGGTATTACAGGCAATTGATCGTTTTGGTGTTATTACTTCGGCACAGCTTAGCGAATATTTAATTGGGAGTATCAGTCATGTAACAATTTATAATACTAAACCAAAACTTCTTAAGTTAGGTCTTATTGGTGAAGAAAAGATTGGAAGAACTCTTATTCTACATATGAAACCATCTGGTGTAGAATTTTTGGGGAGTCAATTAACACCTTTCACGAAAATTAGTTATGGTAATTTGAATCATCAGTTAATGATGAATGATTGTTTGTTGGCATTAAAATATATAGCTGCTAAACAAAATAAGTATTTTGAGTTTATTACAGAAAGAGAATTAAGAAGTTTGTATTTAGAGCAAAATTTTAGCAAAGCGGATAGACAAAATACGACAAAGTTAAAAAGTATTCCTGATCGTATTCCTGATTTTGTTGTGATCGAAAATGGTCAAAAAATTGCTCATGAAGTGGAACTTACACAAAAATCTAGAAAACGATATATTAAAAAGTTTGCGATGTATACGAACGAAATTTTGTCTGGGAGGTATGTCAAAGTTCGTTATTTATGTGAATCACAGCATATTAAAGAGGTTGTTACAGAAGTAGCGAAACAGGAAAATTTCAGACCAGACTCATTGCAATTAGAACTGATTGAAAGGTTGATGTCTGTTGCAAAAAAATAAGGAGAATGATATTGGAAAGGATTTAGGACTAGGTGTTGCGCTAATAGTAGCGATTGTATGTGTTTTTCCATTAGTTGTTTTCTCTATACCGATTTATATTTTGTTTAGGATTTTAAAAAGACCTAAAATACATTTGGCTTTATCTATTTTGGGTTTAGGGATATTGATTTTAGGATTTGTTTCTAATCCTGGTGTTTATCTTGGTTTGTATGGCGTTTTGCCAGTTGACATGAGTTTTATAGGAGAATTATTTAGTAATCCCTTAGAACTGTCTAGAGCGTCTTATATCATGTATATAAGCGGTGGTTTACCAATCTCCTATGGTTTATATTTGTACAGTGAAATCTTTCGTAAAAAGAAAGTTACATCTAAGGAAGATCGGAGAGATAAATTCAAAGTATCTGGACAATATCAGAAAGTTAAAAAGAACCGCAATAAGATTAACGCGAAGGTTCAAGAACAATGGCGAAAAGATGGCACATTTGAAGAAGTATTATTGGGTATTACAGAAAGCGGAAAACCGTATAGATTAGGATTTTCTGAAATTAATCAGCATCATTTCGTAGTAGCAACAACTGGTGGAGGTAAAACAATTTATCTTCTCAATTATGTAGAGTATGCACTAGCAAAGAACTATCCAATGATTTTTATTGATGGAAAAGGTTCCTTAGAAACAATCGAAGAAGTAAAAGGTGTTTGTAAAGCGTACAGGAAAGACCTCAAAGTATTCAGCGATCAAGAAACCCTCACATATAATCCTCTTAGGTACGGAAATGCCACAGTCATCACAGATAAATTGAAAGAACTAGTTGAAACAGAAAGTAAATATTATAGTGAAATATCTACATCTTTAGTTCAAGCGATTATTCAGTTTATTGATGATTATGGTTTTAAAAGAGACCTTCAAACATTTGCTTATTATTTAAATCCGAAAAATATACAAAATGTCTTAGTAAATGATGTTGTCGAGGTGGAGGTTCAATCTGAACCAGTAGACGAATCAAAAGAAGAGATATCCTTTGGGGGTTTTTTAGATGATTCAGAGGTTGCGGTGGCTTCGGAAGATACAGAAGCTGGACCCAAGAAACTGAATCAATCTAAAAAAACTGTTAAAGAGCCCAGTAAGCGGGCTAAAAAGCACACCGAGCGCATTTTTGGGCGATACGAATCATCAGAAGAAGGTGAAATGTATCTCTTTGAAAACGCCGCATCTGTAAGAACACAAATACATTTATTGTTGGATAGCGAACTAGGACATTTATTTGAGGAAAAAGAGGATGCTTTAGACCTTATTTCTCTTAGTGATCATAAAGAAGCTTTATTCGTCTCCTTTGATGGCACTATATATGATTCTTATATTAAGAAGATTGCTCGCTTTTTAATATTAGACCTCAATTATTTGGTTTCCTATCGAAATCGAACAAAGCAAAAAGACCAACCATTATTAGCAATTTATGATGAATTTAGTGTTTACGCAAATGACAAGATTGTAGATACCGTCAATAAATCGAGGTCAGCAGGGTTTCATTGTTGTATAGCTACCCAACTAGTAGCTGATTTAGATGATGTGAGTCCTACACTAGCAAAACGGATTACTGGTAATACCAATACCTTTGCAGTTGGTCATACAAACTTGCCTGATGAAATTGAAAGTTGGGCAAATGTACTTGGTACTTTTAAAGATAACGATATGACAACTACCACGGAAGGAAAGGGCCCACTGAATCGTAAAGAGATGATGAGAGAAGCCGGTACAGTTCGTAAGGTTAATAAATTCAAAATAAGCCCTGATGAAATAAGAGATTTGCGCTCTGGCCAGTTTCTGATTGCTAGAAAAGCAGCCAAAGATAAAAATGGATTATCGATGGTAGTAGAACCGGAAATTGTCTATGTTCGACATCCTCTTGTTGGACTAAAAAAGGATGGTGAGTCTCGGTGAAAAAGTTAATTAAAGCAATGAAAGAAAAGAAGGATAAAGGAGATAAACCTTCTTCAATAAAGGATAAAAGAGCGTTGTCTTTTTCTAAGAAAAAAACTCGGAAAATTGCAAGTATTCTTGTTTTTGGTGTTATGGGTATATCACTTCTTTTCAACGTTATTCACTTCACGAAGGTTCAGAGCATCAGAAATACGGTTCAGGCTTCTTACAACGAGATAGATGAGCAAATGAAGGGAGTGGAGAAAGGAAGCCTTATAGAGTCTCAAAGATTAGTTGTCTATGGTGATGAATTTGTTCGGAAGTATATTAACCTTCCAGCAGAAGAAGAAGGAAGAGAACAAAGAACTGATGATTTGAAAGGGTACTTTGTAGCTGGGTTTGATGTTAATAACCTCGAAGATACTTCTGAATTTATCGGAAGTCGTACAACTAAATCTATTACTTTTCTAGATATGGAACGCAGAAGTAGCCATGAAGCAGTTGTCTTTTATAGGATTGCTTATGATATTACACAAGTAAAAGAGGTGGAGAAAGAAGTCAAGAAAACCAAGGGGAAAGGAAAGGACAAAAAAGAAGTAATTGAAAAAGTGAAGGAAAATCAAGACCATGTTACAAATCACCAAGTTGAAATGGCTGTTCCTGTTATTACAGATGGCGAGGGTTTTGCAGTAACAAATAACCCTAGTCTCACTAGTAGTAACGTCAAATCAAGCATTCAACATGAAGTAACTGAGCTAGATGGGGAAGAAGTTACTTCTAAAGAAATAGGAGCATTCAATCCGTTTCTTACCGATTTCTTTACTTCATTTGGTATATCTGATGAAAAGTTAGCCTTCATGGGTGACTTGAATAAAGGACTAACCAATAAAGTTTACGAGGAACACAAGATCTCAGAAGCTGTAAAAAACCATGATATTTATACAGTTCGTGTGAATGTCACCTTTCGAGAACAAGAAACAGCTTTATCTAATAGATACTTTTACGAACTGACAATTCATGAGGAAAATGGGCGTTTATTCGTTCAATCCATTCATTAAAAAGGAGCGTGTCAAATATGGATTTTAACTTTCAAGAGGTAACGAGGAATCTTATTTCGCAGATTGGGTTTATTATTTTGCTGATTATGGTTGTTCGAGCGCTTATCGCTTATACAAGAGAAGATTGGGGTCAATTTTTCTCGGGGTTAGTTTTAGGGTTGTTCTGTCTGATTGTTGTATTCTTTGGTCCACAATTTGAGGAATTGGCTAAAGCATTAGGCAACACGATTTTTAGTTAAATCGTCAAGAGGGTTTTCCCCTCTTGATGGGAGGTGAAAGAATGAAGGGTGAAAATTTCACGAAAGAATATAAGTACCCTATTAAAATATACAACATTGGCAAGATAGAATTTGCTAACGGTATTGAAGTAAGAAAGATGGTTGTCGCAGGTGTAGTTATCCTGTTAATGATTTTAATGTTTTCTGTTTTTGGTGCTTCCTTTCAATCTGGTACTCTTCGTTTTCTCATGAGTAATTGGCTAGTTATTCTCGTTTGTGTACCAGCTGTTATCAGTTTCGTGGTTTTCAGTATGAAATATGATTATAAACCAGTGATACCTTTCATTAAGGATAGAATGAATTTTTATCAAACCAAAAATAAAGCGTTCGAGCACTTTGAAGAAGTGCCATTGAATCAATATGATACAGATTTAGAGTTTGAGCCTTTAGAAAGAATAACAAAGGAGGTGCAGTGATTGGGAGCGTTGAAAAAGCCTATGAAACAGTTACAAAACCCAATTGCCTACCGTCATAAAAATATGATTTTCAACACCAGTAAACAAGTGTATTCCGTTTATCGTTTAAAAGCCCAATCATTACGATTGAATAGCGACAGCGAATATCGTCAATATGTGGATAGTACAGCCGATTTTCTTTCAAATGAAGAATATGAGTATCATTTAATGATTATCCCGAAACGATTCGATTTCATGAAATTTACGGAAGTAATCAAGAGAGACATTGTAAGTGGGGAATTCTCTGATATTGGTGAGAAGTATTTTACAAGAGCAGCGGACATTTTGAATGATGAAGTGTTTTTACATGAATATGATGTTTACGTTCTTGTACAGATCAATAAGTCAGATAAAGTCGTAACTACTGATGTAGCAGACCTATTTAAAAAGTTCATGAAAAGATTACAAGAAGATATATCAAAAGTGATGAACGCTGAAACAGATATTGAAAATGACTTAGAACATTACGAGAAGCAAGAACAATCGTTTATTGATAGAGTCTCTTATGCAAAAGAAATTGAACGTGTAGAAGGGGAGGAATTAGATCGGTTAATTTACTATATGTTTCACCGTACATCTGATGGGTTCGAAATACCCGATGGTCAATATAACCTCACAGAAGGAATTATTCGGAACACACACAGTTATATGACAGTAAGCCACGAAGGCTATACCGAGTACCTTTGTTTTCTCCCTTTTCAAGAAATGCCTGCAAGTATTGAAGGTTTTCGTTTTATACAAAGCATCTACGAACAATTAGACTTTCCTCTAGAAATGCAAATTCGATACGATTTCAAACAAAATGAACAAAATATCCGACAGGTTCGGAAGTTGAAGAGACGATTCAAGAACTTTGATTCGGAGATTGCTTCTACAAGAACAGTTGATGAAGATGTAGTGGTTGAACTGGCATCAGGTCGCTTAGAGAATTTATTAGATGATGTGAAAGACAATAGTCGTAAAATTTTATTTATGACCTTTACATTGGTTGTGGCTGACCGGTCAAAAGAAGGATTAGAAACCAAAATAGAAGCTTTAAATAATCTTTTTAAGAATACAGGATTTAAAATTGTTCGCCCTGTTGTTGACCAAATGACTTTATTCGCTCAGTCGCTTCCAGCATCTGAATTAGATTATCGCTATTTTGAACAGGTAGTAGATGAAACATATTTAGCCCAATCAGGAATGGAACTGACAAACAAAATAGGTAATCGCTATGGAATGTATTTAGGTAAAGTGACCACCAACCGAAAGCTTTCAAATGTTCAGCAAGCAAGAGAGATTAATAACAACATTGTTATATTCAATCCCCTACTCACAAAGAAAGCTTTAAAAGGCGCTGCTCATACAAATGGTAATATTCTTATCACTGGACCACCAGGAAGCGGTAAGTCGATGCTTGTCAAAAATTTCTTTACATGGTCCACTTTTTTCGGAACTAAGGTGTTATATATTGACCCGAAAAATGAGTTCCAACGTTATTACAAAGAATCCTTAAAGAAGAATGGCCATATTCCTGAATTTCGTGAACTGTATGAGCGAATCAATTTCATTCATTTATCAGAGGAAGAAGAATTTCATGGTGCACTGGATCCACTTGTTTTTTTAGATGGTGATAAAGCGATACAGACAGCGACAATGATATTTAATACTTTAGCTGGTAGTATCAGTGGTCGTGATGAAAGTGTTTCAATATTTGATGCTGTTATTGATGAAGTGAACGAAGAAAAGAAACCTAGTATGTCAGGCGCACTTGAACGCCTTAAGAAAAGCAACCCTACGTTAGCCAAAGATATTGGTCGTTACAAATTTGGAATGGGTAGAATGTTATTCGGTGATAAGACTAGCAAGGGGCTGGATTTCAAAAGACAGGTTAATGTTTTAGGTATGCAGGGTTTAAGCCTTCCAGAAGCAGAGGAAATGACAGATGAACAGCGAATAGGACTTTGCTTGATGATGTCCATATCTAAATATGTAAACACGTTTAGTCGTAATCCAGAAGAAGAAGCAATGATTATCTTTGATGAAGCGTGGACATTAACAAAGTCTAAAAATGGTGAATCACTTATCAATGAAATGTTGCGTACTGGTCGGTCGCTTCGTACCGATATTGTATTAGTTACACAGGCTTACAATGATGTGAATACAGAGGAAATTAAAGAACAAATAGGCGTGAAATTTGCATTCAGACCAAAATCAGATGATTCCATCATCCCTATTCTTAGATTCTTTGATCTAGAGGAAAATCAACAAAACATCAACATTGTAAATTACCTAAAATCAGGCATGTGTCTCTTTCAAGATTATTTAGGTCGAACACAAGCGATTGCTCATGATGTGTTGTTTGAGGAATGGTTTGACGCCTTTAAAACCACCAATAAAGATTCAGAAGCTGTACAACTAGAAGAAAGCAGATAATCAGGAGGGGATAAAATGAAACGTTTAACAGCAAGTATTTTAAGTCTAGGGTTGATTCTAACAGCTTGTGGGGGCAGTAACAGCCCTTTGGGGTTAGATGGCGAAAAAATTCAAAAAGGTGTTAATGAAAAAGCGCAAGAAATAGCAAATATTAAAAATGGTGGATATAAGGAAGAAGATATTGAATTAGTTCAACTTTGTGCAGTTGTTCAAAATGGAAAAGAGGAGTTTGGCCATACTGATTTATACACCGTTTCTTGGCAAACTAGCGATGGGGAACATCAATATAAACACCGAATGAGTTCAGATGATTATGTAGTTGATGGAGCTACTAAAAGATATACGGTTTATGAAGATATTGGGTGTTATGAGTATTAAAAGATAAGGGAGGGAGGACAGCGTTTTGAAAAAATTTATTACAGTATTTTTAGTAATAATGACTTTATTCGGAGCTTCTTCCTATGTGGCTTATGCAGAAACGAATACAGAAGAAAGAGAATCTGAAAAGCATGATGAATCGGCTTATGAATTAATGAGTTATTCTGATGACAGTTGGTATGAGTTTGGAGAGGGAACTGTCAATTCTATCGCTTCAACCATTAAAGGGTTTGTTTGGATGATAAATCTCGTCTTATCCAAGGTGGTATTAATGGTTGTTTTTCAAATGTTTAGCTTGGATATAGTAGAAATTACGATTGATGCGGTTCGAGGGATAACGTCGGCAGTTGCTAACGGTTTGCTTTCTACATTCGGAACATTTGCGTTAGCAATATTCTCAATTGGCATCATAATTAAGGCTTACATTCAGCAAAGTTGGCAAGCATTTATCAAACTTACCTCACTAGTAGTAATCAGTTTAGCCCTATTGTTTTCTATTTCCTCAGAACGCTTTGATTATATTAGTTTAGCTAATGGGCTTTCTATAGAAGTTGAAAATATGGTTATGAATGTAAACCCATCTCTTACAGGTGATGATGATTTTGACGCTGATAACATGAACAGCACAGCTGTAGCTTTAGAAAATAAGGTGTTTGACGCTCTGATCTATAAGCCATACCTTCTCTTGCAATACGGTACAACTGATGAATCAACTATTCTTGCAGAAGATGAACAACGAATCAGCGCTTATTTAGAAGCAAACCCACAAACAGAAGATGGGATAGCTGAAAGAGAAGATATCGCACAAAACGAATATGAAGAATATAACAATTTAAATATATTTGCTGGCAATGGATTCAAGCAGTCTGGTTACATTTTAGTCATGTTACTGTCAACGATTATTCAGGGAGTTGTATTCTTCTTTATCGCATTATTAAGAATCATGTTGCAATTCGGCTTTGTGGTCATGTTGTTACTAGCGCCATTTGCCATTTTTATGTCAATCTTTCCTTCCTTTGAAACAGTAGTAGGAAAATATGCCAGAGCATTAGGGTTACTCATTTTGTTTAAGGGAGTTGTTATGTTCTTTGCTCTAGTCGCTGTAAGCTTCATTTCGCTTGGATATGACATGACCAATTCAACAGATGACCTTTACTATCGTATCTTTATTCAAATCATCATGAGCGTGGCTACCATTTTCTTATATACTAAACGCCAAGCTGTCATGAACATTATTGAAGGTGCTAGCCTAAGTGTTGATGATATGGGTGGCGGTCATTTGCCAAGAATGAATAGAAAACCTAAATTGTCGACATCAAATAAGAGAATGAATCAATTAAATAAAGGCAGAGCTTTAAGAGACAAAATGAAACAGGGTGCAGGAGCTTCTATCAGTGCAATGAAGAAGGCTGGCACGAATCTAAGTGAGAAGTCTAAGAATGTTGCTTCAACGGCTGGGAGTAATCTAAGAAACATTAATGAGGGTGCTAAAACAGCGACTAAAGAAGCGACAAATCGCTTTAAAGAGCAACAACTTGGCGAATCATCTGAAAGAAATATTTACGAAGGAAATTCAGGGGAGCGTGCAGCGGAAAAAGAAGTTGCAACAGCTAGTGAAAAACAACCATCAAATTCAAAATTAAGCCAAGCGAGAAGTGCGGTAGTTACTCACCTTAGAGGTGAATCGCCTTCAGGCGGTAATCATGCTTCAGCAAATAATGAAAAGACAGCAAACAGCCATAAAACAAACGCAGTACATTCTAGCCCTAAACGTAAAGCGTCATCAGTTAATGCTATTAATCAAAAAGGAAATAGCCATTCATCAGGAAAGAAATCAAGTGAAAAGCCAGTAAATAGCTCTAATAGGAAGGTAGAAAATAAACCTTCAAATCCATCAAATAAGAAATCAGGCAATTCAACTGGGAAAGTCAACGGAAGAAATCAATCGGTAAATTCATCAAGATCACAACAAAACTATCAACCTCCTAAACAATCAAAAACAGAACAACCTGAAAGAAGAAATCAAGAATCATCAAAAAGAGTGGCACCGAAAGAAAATCAGGAATCAGGAGGTCGCTTGAATCAATCAACACGACTGAATCAGAGAGCGAAATAAACAAGGAGGGGTGGAATTGCTGAAAGAAGCTGTAGAACTAAAAGCTAAGGCAACAGCCTTAGCTTTATTTCTTAAATACGGTCTCCCTGTTCTATTAATCTTAGGTGCATTATTTGCGTTAGTATTTCTCATTATGGTTGTTGCCGATTCAGTTTTTAATACAAAAACCCCTGATAATATAGGTGAAGGAATTGTTACTAACGTAAGTGCAGAGGTAATGCAATATCAAGGTTTAGTAGAAAGTCTAGCCAGAGAATATGATATTGCTGAATATAGCGGTATTATCCTTGCAATGATGATGCAAGAAAGTGGAGGTCGCGGAAATGACCCTATGCAGTCATCAGAGAGCTTGTGTGGCTCTATAGGATGTATACAGACGCCAGAGGAATCAATAGAGCAAGGTGTTAAATATTTCGCAGAGACACTAAAAAAAGCCGAGGGAGACGTCAAATTAGCGGTTCAATCATATAATTTCGGTTTAGGGTTTATCCCTTACGCATTAGATCGTGGCGGATACAGTAAAGAAGTTGCTATTGAATTTTCACGCATGCAATATCAAAAGGTTAAACATACAGGAAACTATTCGTGTATTCGCCCTGAATCAGCAGCGACAGGTGCCTGTTATGGTGATATTGGCTATGTGGATGCTGTTTTCTCTTATTATAATTATGGCGGTTCAACGGTCGTTATAGGCGGTAATTTTGTTTCACCAGTAGACGGTATGAACATGACTTCGGATTTTGGCACAAGGTACCACCCGATTACAGGTGAACAGCATTCACATAAAGGGATTGATTTTGCTTGCATTAACCATGTTACACCAATAAATGCGGTGGCAGATGGTAGCGTAGTGTTTTCAGGAGTGCAAAACGGATACGGAAATATTGTTATTTTACAGCATGCACCTGATTTATTTACAGCTTATGCCCATAGTAGCTCCAACAGTGTAAAACAAGGTCAAAACGTAAAGGCAGGACAACAAATAGCGGTGTGTGGCTCTACGGGAGACAGTACAGGACCTCATTTGCACCTTGAATTTAGAACCGAGCAATACGGCGGTTTCCAAGACCCTAAATCATATCTAGGTCTATAAGGAGGAAAAACATTGAAAAGTGATCTAATTTTAAAAACGGCCGTTCTTTTAATAGGGATTGTGGTTGTTGTAGGGGTGTTTGTGGGCTTTCGTGTGTATGATAACCAGTTAGAGCAGATAGACAAATTACAAGCAACTATTAAGCAAAAAGACAATCAAATAGCCCTTTTAGAGACGTCTAATCAAGGGTTAGATGAGGAACATCAAGAAAATGAGTTTGAACAAATCACCGATGCAGTTAATACGTTTATTTACTCCATTTATGATGTAAGAGACGATAACAGAGAAGAACGTCAAAAAGATGCTGAATTAGTCGTAACGAAAGATATGA